>DALYNO010000051.1:0-13026 GCA_031975295.1 Anaerocolumna sp.
TTCTGTTTTGTATAAATTGCCAATGAAAATTTATATAATAGGGCTTTTGTCGGGCAACTCATACTATTATTTATATTGATTTTATCACAGAGGAATAATAAAATAAAATTATATATACTTATCGTAGTATAAATTATATTTATAATCAATTGAAATTTCAAAGCACACTGTCTTGTTTCGCAATTTTCTAATAATCTCAGCAGACAATAGCGAAACACACAAACTTAATTTAATTATCATGGGAATGATACAGTTTTATGGCTGAATCTCGCCCGTAGGGTGACTGAAGCCAGAAAATTCGTATCATTTGTATGATAAATTCTAGCTACCTGAATGTTTCGCAATTATTAATCTCAGCTACAATAGCGAAACTCACAAACTTAATTTATTTATCATGGGAATGATACAGTTTTATGGCTGAATCTCGCCCGTAGGGTGACTGAAGCCAGAAAATTCGTATCATTCGTATGATAAATTCTAGAAACCTGATTGTTTCGCAATTTCCTATTAATCTCAGCAGACAATAGCGAATTCACAAACTTATTTTATTTATCATTTGTATGATAAATTCTAGAAACCTGATTTTTTCGCAATTTCCTATTAATCTCAGAAAGAAAAGGAGACTTATGTTAGATTACAGAATAGAAACTTTCTTGCATTTATGTGAAGAAAAAAGTTATACAAAAACAGCCAAAAGATTATGCATAACCCAGCCGGCTGTCAGTCAGCATATTCGCTTTTTAGAACAATACTATGGGGTAAATTTATTTCATATAAAGGGAAAGAATCTAATTCTTACAGAAAAAGGCGAACTACTAAGAAAGTACTCTCTATTATCCAAAGCAGAATGGATTAAAACCACTGCCTTAATGAGAGAAGAAATCACTAATAAACATATTAATTTTGGAGCCACCTTAACAATTGGTGAATATGTTATGCCAGATATTTTAGAAATGCTTATGACAGAATCCCCAGGCACTGCGTTTACCATGTTGGTAGATAATACCCAGACTCTGTTGGATAAGTTATCAAATGGTCTAATTGATTTTGCCTTTATTGAAGGACAGTTTAATCAAAAGGAGTATATTACAAGGCTTTTCTCAAACGCCGAATTTATTCCTGTTTGTGGAAAAGATCATAACTTTGCTAACAGAAGTGTTGCATTTAGTGAGATATTTAATGAACGGTTAATTGTAAGAGAAAAAGGAAGTGGCACAAGAGGTGTCTTTGAACAGGTTTTACTAGAACATAGTCACAAGATAGACAGCTTTTCTAAAATAACTGAAATAGGAAATCTGAATGTAATAAAAAATATGGTGATAAAGAATTTAGGAATCACTTTTATTTATAAAGATGCTGTAAGAGATGAACTGTTAAATAATAGTCTTGTGGAAATTAATTTAAAAAATTTCTTAGTAAGAAGAGAATATCACTTTGTTTGCCTAAAAGATAGCCAGTTTACTGAAGAAAATCTAGAACTCTTTCATTTATGTCAAAAATATAAGCAGATAACCGGTTAAATCCTGATACATTTCTGCAAGGTTAAAGCTGGATTAGGTATGGTACCATAAATAGAGCTGCTGCAAGGTTTAACAGCTCTATTTCGGTTACTCTATTTACCTAGTCTTTGCCACCAAATCACCTGAATATTTAAATGATCACCGACTTAAGAAGATTCTGCTTTGTGTTTCACTGTAATATTCACATGTTCTGAAGATAGAACCATGAGTATTAATATAATCATTAAGAAAAATGGAAATAAAGCTAGAGATAAGGTACCTGAAATTGCGCCAAAAATTGGTGGCATAAATGTAGAGCCTACATAAGCAAAGGCCATCTGAATTCCCATAAGGGAAGCGGATAAGCTTTTTGAAAACCTATTTGGTGTCTCATGTAGCATACAGGGATAAATTGGTGCACACCCCATACCGATTAACAGAAAACCTACTTGCAGTAAATTACTATTTGTTGGTATAAATAATACAGCAATACCTGTTACAATAAGAATTTCACCAATTCTAATCATTGTCTGGTTATTAAATTTCATGGTGGCAAACCCTGAGATAAATCTTCCAATGGTAATGCCTAAGTAAAATAAGGAAATCCATTTAGCCGCCACTTCACTATTCATACCTCTTTCAAATACAAGATAACTACTCCCCCATAGTCCTGTAGTTGACTCTAAGGCACAGTAACAAAAGAAGGATATAAAAGCAGTTTTTGCTCCTTTAATCTTAAATATTTGACCTATTTTTAGTGACCTGTGCTCAATTTCATTTACACTTTCTTCCCCTCTTTTACTATTTTTCCATAGTGGGAGTGTAATAAATAATATGATAACTAAAATTGTTTGAATAATACCTATGGTTCTGTAGCCTAAATTCCAATGCCCCTCTTTATTTAAATAAAATGACATAATCACTGGACCTAATGTTGCTCCTATTCCCCAGAAACAGTGAAGCCAGCTCATATGCCTTGCTTTATAGTGGAGTGCAACAAAATTATTTAAACCTGCATCAACAGATCCAGCTCCAAGCCCTAAGGGAATTGCAAGTATACACAGCCAGATAAAGGACGGCGCATAGGAAAACCCAAGAAGTGCGCCTGCTGTCATAAGTACACTGATTGCAGTAACAAGTCCAGTGCCTAATTTTCGTATTATTTTTTCACTAAAAAAGCTAGAAATAATTGTTCCACCTGAAACAATCATAGAAATAATTCCTGCATAGGATATCGGTACAGCTAAATCTGCATGTAGTATTGGCCAGGCAGAACCAAGCAGAGAGTCAGGCAGCCCAAGACTTATAAAGGAGATGTAGATAACGATTAGTAAAAGTGTGAGCATAATTAACCCTTTCTTGTAATAAAATATTTATTTTCTAATTGCTCTAAAGTAGCCTTAATCATACCTAGTTCAAAATCTTCTTCAAACTTATCAGAGATTGTTATATGAACAGAGAACAGTCCTCCTAACATAACTTCTGCTTTATTCTTAATTTTGTCACTAAGTTCAGAGGATAAAAAGTCGCCATATAAAACAAATAAATCTGGTGCTAAAATAGAGGAAAATATAGAAAGAAGCTTGGCAATTTCTCTTGTTACCCTCTCCCCATCCTGATAGTCCAGCGTAAGCCAGTCTATCCCTATAGGCAGTGCACCTATTTCCCCTGCAAAACTACTTTTTCCAGTAAAGATTTCACCTTTTATTACAATACCTGCACCAGGATTATAAATTCTAGGGAAATATAACCCAACTATGCTATCGTAGTTGCCTAAAGATTTATAATGATAATATCCATTAATTGCTGCATTGATATCATTTACAAAACTGACTTGAAGCTTAAACTTATCTTTTACACGTTTCATAAAAACAGGGCCAATAATATCCACGTAATCATTTAATGTAATAATCCCATCCTCTTCTTCTCCAGGAAGTCCAAATCCTAACAATTCTATGGAAGGAAACTTTCTTAGTCCATGTTCAATCATATCATCAAAACTTTCAGGCATAATCTTATCTAAAAACATCTCTTCTCTGTAAACTGTATCCCCAACAAGATTTACTACTAACATACGAATAAGATTATTGTTATCCTTTTGATGTCCATAGATAACCATAACATGCCCAAAGTTCTCGTTATAACAATACATCAGAGAAGGTCTGCCACCATTAGACGGTATCATATCCCCTTCATATACTTCCCTTTCTTGAATCATTTCCGTTAGCAGAGAATGAATGGTAACAACACTTAATCCCGTTCTAAGAGATAATTCCTGTTTTGTCGCTTTCCGTAGAATCTTAAGACTATCCCGTACAAGATTTTTATTAATTTCTTTCATTAAGATTGCATTACCGCTTAACATATAAAATTCTCCTTTCCAAGGTTTATTTGGTTTGGATTAGGCAATTGCGTAACTGTATCGTTTACCAGCTTCCATTGCCCTATGGGACAGGATTCTTGTTTTCCTTTTAAAATACTTTTTAAATGTTCTTTAATAAGTATATTGTAATGCTTTATTCCATGAAATGCAAGTCATATTTATGTTTTATTTCTTCATTCTTTTAGAACGTCAAAGAGGCATTCCTTGTTTATCCTTAAGAATGCCGCTTTCTGATTATGAACCATTTTTATAATGGATTTAAAACTGGCTATACTATGTATACCAACTGCTACAGATATCCCCTCAGCATCAGCCAATCTTTTTTAACTACTCCAAACGCTTTCTCGTTATAATAATTACCATTTCTATATACAAAAGCTCTGTTAACTCCTTCCGGCTTAAAGCCTAACCTTTCATAGAGATATCCAGCATGAGAATTAAAATCGAAACAACCTATAAACACTCGATGCATGTTCATTTCCAGAAAAGCAAAATCCGTAAATAATCTGATAGCTTCACTACCGTATCCTTTTCCCCGTTCTAATGCATTATAAATATCTAGACTAATCATTAGATGGCGGTTTCTGTTATCAATATCACTACAGCCAATAATCCCTACAATCTTTCCTGTTTTATTACGGATTGCTAAAAGAATTCCCTTCTGGAAGAACATATAATCACTGTCGCTGCCAGTTAAATATTTGGCATATTTTATATGAGCAGGTTTGGGAGCCGCTAAGGTTGAATATTGCATATAATCAGACCCTTTACAGGCTTCATAGATATCTCCCTCATCCTCAACAGCAAAGGCTGTCAGATCTACTTTTTCTCCTATAAATAGTTGTTTGGTTGGCGGTAGATTAACCTTTAATAAATAATCCTCATCTAATGCAGGACTTTCCAAAGCTGCCATTTCCTCACCAGGAATCTTATTCATATAATCCTCTCTGGTAAGACCTAGATGCAGAATATCTTCATATCTACCATTACTATATAAATGCTCCTTATAGCATAATTCCTTCCTAAATCCACTCTTTACAAACACTTCCATATATTTTAACTGACTGGATTTTAGTTCTACATTTATTTTATTATAGTTTAATTCCATAAAAGCAAACTGATGTATTCTATCCAAGATATCCAGCTCTACGGCCAGACTTATATTAGATTTTACAAAAAACCTTATAAAGGTATATCCATTTTTATGAAATGAGAAGTAAAAGGAGCAGGCTCCAAGTAACTCTTTACCTTCATTTTCTAAAACATACAACCCTCTGGTATCCTTAGGACCTTCTATTTCATTTAAGATATTTTTATGAATATAATCATCTGATAGTCCGCCTTCCGGTACCTCTATATAACATTGACGTTCTATAGATTCCTTTACTAAGTTAAGGATGCTATCTTTATCATTTAAATTAGCTAGCCTAATCTGGTACATTATCCACCTCCGCAAATTATACAACTATATTAAGATCTATGCCAAACTGACATATTTCTCCTCAAAGACAAACGAAACTTAAATATGTTATGGTCTACTCTAAATTAATGATACACATATATTTTCACCTTGTCAAATAAGGTAGTCGGTTTACAATCCAGACAGATACTATCATAAACAAATACAGCAAAACAATGCTAGAGCACAGAGTCTTAGTCCGTTCATGATATTTGGCTTCCTATTCGTCCAATCTATTTTTTATACTTTCTTATGTAATCGATATAATAAATCTTCTTTTTTATCCATCCCATAAAAAATAATTATGGGCGTACACACTGCTAACAAACATCCAACAATACCAAACATAAGAGATGGCAGCATGCTTCCTTTATATATAATAAACTCCATTGAATTTCCCAGGGCAGTTACTACTAAATCATTTAAGACCAATCCTACTCCAATACCCACTGCCAAAGATATCAACATATAATAACCACCTTCAAAAATCAAAGTACCATAAATTTGGGTTCTGGTCATTCCCATGCTCTGCATGATTGCCAATTCTCTCTTTCGATTATAGATGCTATTATAAATTGAATTAATAAAATTCAATAATCCAATAACACCCAATATTATACTGACACAAATTCCAAGTGTCAAAATTGCATTCATAAATCCTTCGAATTGGTTTTTATATGTCATTTTCGATTCATAAGATATATCATTGTTTTCCTGTTTTAATTTGGACATATTGTTGTCCCAAGCAGATTCATAACCATCTTCCACATCATATGCATAAATATAGTAATCTTCAATCTCCATTTTATTCACCCATTCCCTCGATGGTAAATATAAATCTACGGAATATGCATAATGTCGTCTCATTGATACATCGTAAGGTATATCACCAATAGCCAGAACTGTATATTCTTTTTCTTCTCCATTCCCAGAGTTAATTTTAACTTTATCTCCCACATCATAACAACTTAATGTTCCGTTACTTTCCACGAAACAACCTGCTACAAGATAATCTCCAGTTTTAAATTTCTCCAAATCAAGTTCTCCATCTAGGACAGAAATCTTTTGAAAAATCAAATCATCCACTCCATAAACATCTGACATCATAGTATGTTCTTCATTGATACCTTCGCTACCCACGATTTCACTAAATTTCGTAAAAGCCTTACCATCCAAATTTATATCAACAGTTTTAACACTCGCTCCACCAGATGCACTAACTCCCTCCCATTGTTTAACATTTTCAAGCATGTCCTTATCTAAACTTGTGTATCTTCCACCAACTTTATTAAAGTATTGTTCACTTCCTATAATATAATCACAACTTATCGCATCTTTTAAAAAAACATCTAGGTTAACACCATTGGAAATAGAATAAAATAAAGATGTCAAAATAATACAAAGTGATAAAGAACAACAAATCATAATCGCTTTTTTTCTTTCGTTCATTGCATTTTTCCATGCTATCGCATATAATCGGTATGCTTTTCTAGATTTCTTATCCTTGGTATTTTTTGAATTTTTGACATTCACATAATTTTTGGCTTCAATTGGAGAAATCTTTGCTGCTAACTTACGAGGCTTTCTACTACTTATGATTACTGTAATATAAGAAAATAATGATGCAAAAACAAATATTAAAGGATTAGGTAATGCGTTAGTGATATCAGTACCATATGTTGCTAATAACTGTGGTAAAAAGGATATAGATACAATAAACCCAACCACTAACCCTAATGGAATGGAAATTGCACACAATATATTTGTCATAGATCTTATGATCAACCCTATCTCATTCTCAGAAAAACCTAGCGTAACCAAAGACCCGTAAAATCTTGTATCCTGCATAACAGAAATATAGTATATGTTATATATAATGAAATACCCACATAACATAATCAATATTACGATACAAATCATAACAAATATAAGGTCAGTTGCTGGATTGGCTACTGACAAATATACCTCATTTAAAATCCAATCATTCTGATCAGCATTTGATTCTTGAAGAAACTGCTTCATATTCTGTTCCATATGCACCGTATTTGGAAACATTACTTCTACAACTTTTTGACCCAATGCAGAATCCAGAATGGTTTCTCCTTCCAATTCATCCAACATTTTTATTAAAAAAGGCTCTGATATAAAAGCCACCATAGAGGATGTGGCAAGACAATCATATACTCCACATACAATAAATTCACTGGATTGTCTATTACCATTGATGGAATATTGCAATCCAAGTTTCATTCCCTCCTTAAATGTTAGTCCTTTATTTTCCAAAAACTGAGTAGAAACAACAATTTCATTCTCTTTTTCTGGTATATGACCCTCAATTATATCATAATACATCCAGGAAGCCATCGTTTCCTCACAATACTGTATCTCAATCTCTGTTGTCTGATCTGCCTCTTCCATATATCCAAGATGGATATAATAACTAATATCAGATATCACTCTGCTTTGTTGCATAAGAGTATATTGCTCATCCGTAACATCTCTTACTGCACCATGTGCAGTCCAACCTGCATTTTCAAGTTCTGCTGTCTGAATACTATTTTTAAAGTAAAAAACAGATGAAAAAGCTGTAGTAAAAAGAACAGTAGTTAGAATAACCGCAATAATAATACAAAGATTCCTCATTTTATTGTCTAATAACTTTTTCCTGGTTATTTGCTTAAATAGAGGTATTTTGTGTTTATTCATGATTAGCCTCCTCTATTATTTTTCCATCTTTCACTCTAATCACTCTGTCACATAATTTAGCAATCTGAATATTATGAGTAACTATGATTACGGTTCTATCCATTTTTTTGCATAAAACTTTAATTAAATTAATAACCAATGCTGTATTCTTACTGTCAAGGTTACCCGTTGGTTCATCTGCCAGAATCAATTTAGGTTCGTTAATAAGAGCTCTAATAATCGCAACACGTTGCTGCTCTCCCCCAGATAATTTAGATGGTAGCACATATTTTTTATCATTTAACTTAAGATTATTTAGCAAATAATCAATTTTATTTTCATCGGCTTCTTTATGACTAAGTTGTAATGGTAACATAATATTTTCATATACATTAAGCACTTGAATCAAATTATAATCCTGAAAAATAAAGCCAATATTATTTCTGCGAAACATAGTACGTTGGTTCGAATTCATTTTGGAAACTTCCTGGTTATCTATTATAATCTTTCCCTTATCAGTTTTATCCAATCCACCCAGTAAGTTCATTAGTGTAGTTTTACCACTTCCAGAATCACCTACAACTGCTACCAATTCTCTCTCGTTAACATGAAAAGTGATATTATCTAATACTTTATTTGATACCTCACCATCTTTATATATCTTACTTACATTCTCTACCCGAATAAATGGTTGATTATCTCTCATAGTTATACCTCCTTATAATTTTACGAAATTGTCTTTTCTTGTTTCGCAGTTCTAATATTGATATTATCGGCAGTGGTGAGCTGTTTCATAAAGTTTTTTACTAAATTAAGGAAAAAAACAACTAAAAACGACATACCCTGATAGTAAATCACAGCTCTTTTACGTGATTTACAAATCAGGGTATGTCGTTTATGGTTTAAATTATCATATTGAAATTTGCAATTATTTTATTCATAAAGACAAGGTGCAATTTCAGGATTCTCCATATTTTCTGCATTATACCATTGGCAGCCGGTATCTACATCTTCTACTTTTTCTCCCTTAGCAGCTGCTACAGCTAATTTAACTGCATTGTAACCGATGGAAACTGGATCTTGCGTGATAGAACCATAGAATACACCACTCTTAACTGCATCTAATTGAAGAGCACCAGAGTCAAATCCAACTGCTATAACTTTATCAGCGCCAAGTTTGTTCATACCTTCATTTGCATTGATAATACATTTTGCAGCAAATTCGTTAGAACCATAAATACCAACTAAATCTTCTTTGTTAAGAAGTGTTAGAGCTTCTGTTTTACCTGCATTATCTGTTACTTCTGTAGGAATTCTGATTTCAATAATAACTTTAGCGCCGTCTACTTTACGAGTATATTTATCATGTCCTTCAACAGAGGATTTATCTTCGCCAATTAAAGAGGACATTTTTTCTGCAAAACCTGCAGTTCTTTGTGTAATGGATTCAGAGTTAGCTTCCTGTGCAACAACACCAATTCTTACAGTGTTAGCAGGATCTGTTACTTTATCTTTAATTGCTTCATACATTTTTTCTGCTGCCATTTCGCCTGCTTTGTAGTTATCAGTTGCTGCATTAGCTACTACTGCACCTTCTGGAGCACCTGGAACACCAGAGTCAAATCCAACGATAGGAATGTTCTTAGACTGTGCATTAGTAATTGAATCAATTGCTGCACTAGTATCAAGAGCTGCTAAACAAATAGCACTTGGTCCCTTGTTAATTGCGTTGTTAAGCTGTTCTACTTGAGCTGCAATAGCACCTTCTCCTTCAGGTCCTACAAAGTTAGTTGTAACGCCAAATTCTTCTGCTGCTTTTTCTGTACCTTTTAATACTGCTTGCCAGAAATCATGTTGGAATCCCTTTGCAACGATTTCAACGGACATTTTAGCGTCGGAGCTGGTTTCCTTAGCTGGTGTAGTTCCTGCGTCCTTTGAACTACATCCTGTAAGTAGTGTACTTACTGTTAATACTGTTGCAATCCCCAATGCTGCTACCCTTTTTAACTTCATAAAAATATCCTCCTTTTGGTTTTAAAAACTATATTTACACCCCTGTATTGGGATATAATATCATTAATCATTTTTCTTCTTCATACGATTACGAACATCTGCATAAACCGCTACAATTAATACAAAACCTGTTATAAATAACTGATAGTGAGGCTGAAGTCCTATAAAAGGCAAACCTACTTTTAATATACTCATGATAAATACACCAATCATTGTACCAGCTACTGATCCGATACCACCTGCAAGTGACGTTCCACCGATTACAACACCTGCAATCGCATCAAGTTCGAAACCATTACCAGTACCTGGTTGTACAGTTGAATAGATAGCAACATAGGATACAGCTGCAATTCCTGCAAAAGTACCGCTGATTACATAAGCCAGAGTTTCCCATTTTACTATGTTAACTCCAGATAATCTGGTTGCTTCTTTATTACTTCCTAGAGCTAATATGTATCTACCTGCTTTTGTTTTTGTTAAAATGATTGCCATTATAATTGCAAGTACAAGTAATAGTACAAAACCTGATGGAAAGCCTGTTTCCATACTACCTACAGGGCCTGTACGGAATATTGATTTGTACCATCCGTCTGGGTTACTACGTAAAGGGAAAGTAATACTCTTAGTTTTTGTAATAATAGAACCTAATCCTCTAGTTACCATCATAGTACCAAGAGTTGCTATAAATGCTGGAAGCTTAAGCATTGAAACCATAAGACCATTAGCCAATCCAAAAAGCGCTCCAATTAGTATAATTGCTATTAAAGCCAAAGGAAGTGGCAAACCATTTTCATATAATACCCCACCCATCAGAGCAGAACATACCATAACTGTACCAATGGATAAATCAATTCCTCCTGTTATAATAACAAAGGTAACACCAATTGCCAAAAATCCTATATAATAAGAAGAGTCAAAAATACTGATTAATGTATTTGTACTTCTAAATGAGCTACTAAATATAGCAAAAAATGCATATATAAGTATTAATGCAAATATAGCTATTAATTTTTGTGTTCCTAAATTCTTTAAAATGTGTTTCACTGATTTGTCTTCCACGTTGTTCACATTCCCTTTCATTATAATTACCGTTACCTGTACTTTACCATACAAAAATCAATTCAAGTTACAGGTTCCTTTCTATCTAATTTAATATAGATACTTGCTTATTAGCTTCTTGAAGTTGCTGCATGCATAATTTTTTGCTGATTTGCCTCTTCAATACTAAATTCTCCAGCAATTTTTCCCTCACACATTACAATAACACGATCACTCATTCTTAGAACTTCAGGAAGTTCAGATGAAATCATTATGATTGACTTGCCTTCCTTTACAAGATTATTCATAAGTGAGTAAATTTCGCTTTTTGCCCCAACATCAATTCCTCGAGTAGGTTCATCAAAAATAAGAATTTCTGAATCTTTAATTAGCCATTTAGCAATTACTACTTTTTGCTGATTACCACCAGATAAGTTCATAACTAACTGCTCTACAGAAGGTGTTTTGGTTTTTAATATCTCCACATATTTTTTTGAATCTTTTTTTACTTTTCCATCGTGAATAAATGCTCCACTACAGTAATTCTCAAGAGATGCCATGACCGAATTATCAGCCACGGATTTTTCAACAATAATTCCAAATCTCTTTCTGTCTTCAGATAAATATCCTATTCCTGAACTTACAGCGTCCATAGGTGAATGAATCATTACTTCCTTACCATGAATAAATATCTGTCCGCTATCCTTTTTATCAGCTCCAAATAAGGCTCTTGCTGTTTCCGTTCTACCAGATCCCATAAGTCCTGCAAAGCCAAGAATTTCACCTTTCTTTAAATCAAAGCTTACATTCCTCACTTGTTTTCCGGCATTTAAATTCTTTACACTTAAAACCACAGGAGCATTGGGAGCAACATTACTTTTTTGCTTTGGTTCTTCATAAATAACCCGACCTACCATCATACTAATAATATCTTCTTTGGTACTATCCTTCGTAATTAGAGTGCCTACATATTCACCATCACGCATAACAGTAACACGGTCAGTTATTTGGTTAATTTCATCCATTCTATGTGAAATATAGATAATACCCAAACCTTTATCTCTTAGCTCTCTGATAATTTTAAAAAGTTCCTTAATTTCTGTTTCAGTAAGTGCTGCTGTAGGTTCATCAAAAGCAATTACCTTGGCATCTGCCGATATTGCTTTGGCTATTTCCACCATCTGCTGTTTACCAACAGTAAGATTACCCATGATTTCTTTAGGATTTATGGATATATTTAATTTATCAAACAATAATTTTGCTTGTCTGTTGTTCTCCCTGTCATTGATGAACTTTCCTTTCATGTTCTCCTTACCAATAAATAAGTTTTGGGCAACTGTCAGATGATTCATCATATTTAATTCTTGATGTACAATGATAATTCCCGCATTCTGTGCTTCTTTGGGATTTTTAAATTCTATTTCTGTTCCCTCCAACTTTACAGAGCCTGCATCTTTACTGTATATACCTGTTAAAATTTTCATTAGCGTGGACTTTCCTGCACCATTTTCACCCATCAATGCATGAACTTCCCCTGCCTCTACTTGGAGCCGGGCCTGTTTTAGGGCATTTACTCCTGCAAAGGATTTATCAATTCCTTCCATAGAAATTAGTGTTTTGCTCATTTTGTTTTCACCTTCTATTTTCTTTAATTAACCCCTTGAAAGGTTTCTCATATCTTTGTAAGTTTATTATAGTTCCAGTATTCATATTTTTTAATAGAAAATCCTTTCAGAAAAGGTTAATATTTTACTTTTTATAGCCTAGTTGGAATTAAAAAGAACCAAAAAGAGATTCCTTTCCTTGACCTGGCTTTTGGAAATAATAGGCGATTATCTTGCCTTTTTACCTGAAATCTGTTATATTTAAATAATACTATGTCATTGGGGTATAAATTTAAGAAAATAACATATAATCAGAGGAAATATAATGGGGGAGAAAATTATATT
>DALYNO010000052.1:0-12984 GCA_031975295.1 Anaerocolumna sp.
ATGGTATTTTTAATTAGGTTCACTTATTTTATTATTTTTTTTATTAAAATCCCTGGTAATTTAAACCATCTAAATATTTTAGCACAAAAAAATGCAATGACTACAGTTATGATCGAAATGTCTAAACAAAGCCTTTTGATTATGACTTTCTTGTTTAGCATGAGCGATTTACTGTAAACATTGCATTATTATTGCTGAAAAATGAAATCAGAGTGCTCCCTTTAATAGTTCATAAGCCTCTCTCTCTACTTCCTTTATTTGATTTTTGGTCATTGCAAATTGAAATATAGACTCACTGGCATGTATAAAGTCATAAAAGTTGCAATTACCAGTTCTTTCACCTATACCAAATAAAGTGCAGTCAATGTATTCTGCACCAGCTTTTGCACCTGTAATAGAATTGGCTACTGCCATTCCAAGATCATTATGTACATGCATTTCTATTTCAATATCAGTATGTGCCTTTATCGTCTCTACCATTTCCTTCGTTCTGCCAGGTGTTAATACACCAACGGTATCTGCCAATCGAATAATATTTACACCTGCTTTCTTAAGTTCCTTAATCAAACTTAAAATAAAACCAATATCAGACCTTGAAGCATCTTCTAATCCCACTGTTACATCAATACCATAGCTTTTGGCAATCCCTACACACTCCAGAATATTTTTTTGTACCCAAACCTTGTTTTTTTTAAGTTTACTATAGATTTGAATATAAGATACGGGGGTTCCAATGTGTAATATATGCGGTTTACAGCCAGCGGATATTTTAACGTCATTTACATTCATTCTGCTCCATACTGAGATTTTAGCATTCTTCGTTTTATTAACTATCTCACGAATAATTTCTGCTTCATTTCCTCCAAGGCAAGGTATTCCTGCTTCTATTTCATATACGCCAATATTATCTAACATTTTTGCAATCTTAATTTTGTCATCCATACCTAGTGCAATACCAGGACTTTGTTCCCCATCCCTAAGTGTAGTATCAATAATACGTCTATACTCTTTCATCTGCAATCACCTCACCAGCAATTCTTAGGAATTCACCATCACTTAGACTGGTACGGTTAACTGTACATACTTCTTTCACCTTAGCAAGTATCACATCTACCAGCATGTCATTTGGTATAATACGATTCATTTCCTGTAACTTTAATTTAACAGCCTTTGAACCAGAGTGTTTTCCTATAATAATTTCAGATTTTCCTCCCACCCATTCCGGCTCATATGCTTCATAGTTAGCAGGATTTTTTAGAATACCATCTGCATGTATGCCAGACTCAACTTTAAAAATGTTTTTACCGATTACAGGTTTCTTATTACTTATCCTACATCCACTAAACCCCTCAAACAGGCCAGTTAGTTTAGGCAGAATCGATAAATTCCTATTTGGCTTATGTCTGATGGCGAGCCTTAAAGCAAGTAATACTTCTTCTGTAGCTGCATTATTTTTTGAACCTGCAAAACTTGTTGTTACATCACTTCCATAATTTAAAAGCCATTGCACAGCTAATGCACTAGCACAATGAAACGTATTTTCCGGATTGAAATTAATTCTGGTTTTACTTAATAGTCGTTTCATTTCCGTCATAACTTTATCATAGGACTCACACATTAAATCATCAAGACCAATAACTCGAACTTCACTAAATTGAGAAAAATTCCGTAGTTTAATGATTTCTCTTACATCATTAATTTGAATATCTGGGATTACATGATCTAAGTTTCTGTCTATATGACAGGTGTATCTATAAAACCCCGGATATTTATTAACGTCTTCTAAATAATCCACCTGAAGTATATAATTGCCTTCAACTTTTAATTCCCCCATTTTCTCATAAGCAGAAACTGAGATTTCAACTGCATCAACACCAACTGCAAATAGAAGCTGGCAAAAGTCATCAAGTTCCTCTTTTGATGGCAAATTCCCATCAAAACCGGTTAATGTGTTATCTATTAATCGAATCATGGTGCCATCCTCCCATTCTCATCAATTATCCTGTACCTGATTCATATATATTCAAAATCCATAACAGATAATGTCCAACTAAAATTTACATTTAATAAACTTAGAACCTAAACTATAGCATGAGTTCCTTAACCGGCACTCCTCCTTCAATATGACTATCCATGATTTTTATCACATCTTCTTCTGTTAGATTTCCATACCAGATTCCTTCCGGATATATAACTGCAATAGGACCTTTATCACATATTCCAAAACATCCAGTATTGGTAATCATAACTTCACCGGATAAATCTCTATCATCAACTTCCTCCATAAATCTGCCTGCAATACCCACTGCATTCTTCGAATAACAAAATCCTTTTTGCACTCCATTAATCCTGCAACTGGTACAGACAAAAATGTGATATTTAGGTGTAACCATAATACTACCTCCTTTTTATTTGAAACGTAATTAGGCAATCAGGAAACTTATACTGACCTCTTTTCCTTCCCAATTGTTTATATATTATAATTGCAATTCTTTCACAGCCTTCTTAACTGAGTCCTCTATTCGGTCATAGGTGGTATAGACTTTGATACCCCTTTGTAACAGTAAGGTTTTTGGATTTTCTCCTATACGCATTGCTATTACCGCCTGGCAATCTCCTATGGTATTGAGTATGGAGGTGAATTTGTCTTCCTTATTATCACATTCACTTACACCGTTGCAATATTTCGCTATGGTTCTTCGTTCTTTAAACTTAGTCAGCCCATTGAAATATTCATATACATAGAACTCAGATACCTGACCAAAATGTTGGTCTACCAACATACCGCTTTTGGTTGCAACTGCTACATAGAAAGTTTTATGAGATAGTGGTGCAGGCTCCTTCATGACCTGCTCTTTATTATGACAGGCATTAAACTCTATAGAGATATCTTGACCCAAAGTCCCAATTGCATCAGCACGACATTGTTTGCAATGATACATCTGTTTCATAGTTTCACCGCATGTTTTTCTCATTGTCATAATCTCTTGATTACTCACAAGTGGTAAATCTTCAAAAACACTTCCTTGCACCGGAATCAACTGCATGATGTTTGTAATGGTTCCGCCAAGTTCTTTTACTTTTTGAACCACTTCAGGAATATGACTGTCATTGATACCTTTTAACATAACTATATTCACTTTACATACAATTCCTCTTTTCGATAATAGTTTAATTCCTGCAAGTTGATTTGTTAAAAGAATTGCTGCTGCAGTTTCTCCGTAATAATTTTTTTCCATATAATTTACATATTTATATATCTTCCCCCCGATAGCGGGATCAACTGCATTCATGGTAATGGTTACATGTGAAACACCTAACTGTATTAGCTCATCTGCATAAAAAGGAAGCATAAGACCATTGGTTGACAAACAAAAGGTTATATTCTTATCCTGTTCTCTTATCATTTCCAGGGTACTTCTCACTTCATCAAAGTTAGCCAGTGCATCTCCCGGGCCGGCAATACCAATCACAGATAAATTGGGTACTTTTTGTTTTACTTCTAGGAACTTATGAAATGCTTCCATCGGATTTAAAACCTTAGTAGTTACACCGGGTCTGCTTTCATTTGGACAATCATATTTTCTAACACAATAGTTACAGCTAATATTACACTTAGGAGCTATGGGTAAATGCATTCTGGCAAAGTCATGAGCGCCACAATTAAAACAAGGATGGGTTTTTGTTTTTTCTTCTATTGTTTTATCCTTTTGAATTTGATTCCATGCTGCCTTGTTCAGAGTTACTGCACGGTTTTTAATAATAGTCCTCTCCTGGCTTTGATTAATTTTATTATCTTTATAATACTTTTGATATAAGGCTTCTCTAAAACCAGTTTCTTTTTTTGATAGGATTACATTAGAAATATCATCTAATAAAGTAAGTGCACCTATGTAACCAAGGGTTCTTAGTCTTTGCCCGCCAACTCTATCATGGATGGGAAAACTTCTGCGTACCAAATCTATACCTAATTTCTCGGAAATTCTTCTGCCATCAGAATTTCCGATTAAAATGTTAGCACCAAGCTCTCTGGCATTCTCTTCAATGGTTTGGAAATCTATATCATCTAAAATCTTATACGCCTCATAAAAATACCGTTCTGCCACTTCCATTATTTCATCTTTAAGGAGCTCAAGCAGTCTTGGACATTTTGATCCTGTAGCTACCAGCAATGGCATAATACCATTTTCCACACAGAGGCGAACTGTGCTAAACACAAAGTCTGGTTCACCATATATAACTGCTTTTGCCTCTCCGTTATATTTATGAGCGTCTACCATTGCATCGAGAAATCTACCACGTTCCTCTTTTATTTTCTCAGGAATCGGTTCTTTAGATAGTTCTGCTAATAAATCAAGGAAATAATCTGTATCCCTAAGACTGACCGGCAGGTTACATTTCTGAAAAGGTACCTGATACTTTTCTTGTAGATATTCCGCAACAGAAGGATTCTCATTTGTAAATCCTGAAATCTCTATGGTAAACTTAGCTCCCGCCATCTTCATAATCTCATTTATATCTGTACCTTTGTTTTGTAATTTTTCATATTCAGGATGATATACCCCATCTAAATTCTGGGATAAGTCTGGTAACAGTATATAATCTATTGAAAAGCTTTCGAGCATTTCCTTTAAATATCTAGTATCGGCTGGTGAAAGCATACTTGTAACTACATTAACCTTACCGTTAGGAGTGGTATCCATTTTTAATCCCTTAACCAGGCAATATAATGCTTTCATAAAACCTTCATATTGGGTTCCAGCATAGCCTGCAGTCGGCACAGGTATGATTTTAATAGATTGATATTGTGGATTATCCTGATAGAATTTTTCAATGATTCTGTATATGTCCTCACCTATGGTTTCTGCAAGACAGGTTGTTTCAACTGCAATAACCTCCGGATTATAAATGGTAATCAGATTTTTAAGACCTTTTAATAAATTCTGTTCCCCACCATATACCGTTCCTTCTTCTGTTAAGGATGTTGAGGCAATATCAATAGGCTCATTATAATGAGTCGCCATATGCCTTCTTATATAAGTGCTGCAACCTTGAGATCCATGCAGGATAGACATACACTTTTTTATACCATAGAAAGCAGTAACAGCACCCATTGGCATACACATTTTGCAGGGATTAACATTTAGATTAACTAAGGTTCCTTTCATTACTGCACCTGCCTTTCCTTAAGATATTGAAACACTGGATTGTTCATGCTCCTATTAATTTCTTTTATGAAATTTACAATTCCATCAAAACCGCATAATGGATGTTTTCTTTCATGATTGTGATCACAAAATGCAATACCAAGCTTATAGGCTAAGGGTCTTTCCTTTACGCCTCCAACCAAGATATCCGCCTGTTTCTCCTTCATAAATTTCTCAAGCTCTGCAGGATTTGCATCATCTAATATCACTGTATGATCTGCCACAAGACTCTCAATAATTTCATACTCATCCTTCTTACCTGTTTGGGTTCCAACCACTACAGTCTCCATTCCGATTGCATGAAACTGTCTTATTAAAGAAATGGCTTTAAACCCTCCCCCAACATATATGGCAGCTTTCTTACCTTGCAGATTTGTACGATATTTGTTTAAAAATCCCTCTATTTTACTAGTTTCCCTGGTTGTAAATTCTATTGCCTTTTTTCTTGCCTTATTATCTTGTAATGCTTCTGCAATTCTAATTAAGGAACTAGTTGTATCTTCTACACCAAAAAAACTAACTTTGATATAAGGAATTCCCATTTCTTCCTCCATGCGATTAGCAAGATAGGTACTAGAGCCAGCACACTGTACTATGTTTAATTCTGCAGCAGGAGCCTGAATCAAAGTTTCATAAGAAGAATCCCCCGTAAAGGTAGAAATGACTGATATACCAATTTTCTCCAGATAGTCCTGAATAATCCACATTTCACCTGCAAGATTAAAGTCCCCTAAGATATTCACCCCTTTTCTCTTTGGCGGATGATTAAAATTAATCAGTTCCATCAATGCGTTGCATGCCATTTTATAACCCACTGCTTTATTTCCGGAAAAACCGGGCGATTTGACAGGTATAACACGAATATTATATTGATCAGATATTTGCTTACAGACAGCAACCACATCATCTCCTATTACACCAACAATACAAGTTGCATAAACAAATATTAATTTAGGATGATGTTTCTCTATTACTTCTTCCAGCCCTTTCATAAGCTTTTTTTCTCCACCAAAAATAACATCTGTTTCTCTTAAGTCTGTTGAAAAACTATTTCTATATAAGTCATCACCACTAGAAAGACTCCCTCTAATATCCCAGGTATAACTGGCACATCCTATGGGACCATGTACGATATGGAATGCATCTGTAATTGGATTTAATACAACCCTTGCTCCACAATATACACAGGCACGCTGGCTTACTGCACCGGATACACTGCTTGCATCACACTTCATACCAGTACCGCTGCAGCCTTCACTTTTTTCTACTATAAATTCTTTTCTGTCATCTAATAATCTTGCAGCAGCCATCCAATACACTTCCTTTCATCAAATTAACTTTAATCCTATTCCATAAAAAATCCCGCAAAATGACTGGTTTGCCACCTTGCGAGATATGATATCTATCTACATTACCATTTCAAAATCTTCTTCTAAACAATCTCTGTCTCTTCTGTCCATTAAAGCATTCACAATTAATTCTGCTAATCTCATTCCACCTTTATAACCTACCAGTGGTAAATAGGAATGGATATATCGATCAATAATAGGAAATCCTGCCCTTACAAAAGGAATATCTTCTGCCCTGGCTATATGCTTGCCATGGGTTCCACCAATTAATAAATCCACTCCTTCTGCCTTAATCCATTGATGCAGTTCATATAAATCTCCTGAAGCTTTTGCTATACAATCTGTCATACCAAATTTGTCAAATAAAGACACTGCTGCCTTTTCAAATGCCTCACCCGGAGTACCTGTCAAAACGTATTTAGGAATCATACCCATTTCAAGAACGAATTCGGTAATTCCAAGAACTGTATCCGGATCTCCAAAGATAGCTACCTTCTTATTATAAGTATAAGGGTGAATATCAATTAATATATCTACCAACTGACCCCGTTCTTCTTCCAAGACATATGGCACCTCGTTTTTTGAAAAGGATTGCAAAGCCATAATATATTCATCTGTACCAGTAATCCCAATGGGTTGTTTCAGCAATTTATATGGCACACCGCATTTTTTCTTGAGGGTTTCAGCTGGAGCTTCACTTGCCATTTTACCAAAAGCAAGGGATAATTCCGAATCTCCTAAACGAATAATTTCTTCAACAGTTGTACCGCCCTTTGGATACATCTCAAATTTGCCAGTCATAGGACTATCCATTACACCACTGGTGTCAGGTAACATGGTATAGTCTATATCCAATAAAGAAGCAATTCTTTTCATTTCTCTCATATCGCCTGGATTTACAAACCCAGGGAACAATGCTACCTTCTTATTCTTTGTACCAGAAGACTTAGATAAATATGTGATAAAACTTGCCACCATATTACTAAACCCTGTTATATGAGAACCTTTGTAACTAGGCGTATTGGTGTGAACCATATACTTTCCATCAGGAATATTAATATCTTGAATAATGGCATTTAAGTCATCGCCTATGGTTTCGGATAAACAAGTAGTGTGTACTGCAATAATTTTAGGATTGTATATATCAAAAATATTCTTAGCAGCTGTTTTTAGATTACTTCCACCTCCAAATACAGAAGCTCCTTCTGTAAATGAACTGGAGGAAGCCATAGCCGGGTCTTTAAAGTGTCTGGTCAAAAACATTCTATGGAAAGCACAGCATCCTTGAGAGCCATGGCTATGGGGCAAACATTCATGTACTCCTAAAGCAGCATACATTGCACCAACTGGCTGACAAGTCTTAGCTGGATTAACCCTTAAAGCACTGCGGTCGTAAGTCTCTTTTTTTGTATAATTAAGCATTTACTCACCTCCTAATATCCCTTCTAAGATGGGGGTAGTTTTCCAGGGAGCCTTTACATAGCTCCAGGCTGGTGTGTAAATCCCCATTGCCACGTCTCTGGCAAAATTAACTGCTCCTCTAAACCCTGAATAAGGTCCACTATAGTCATAGGAATGAAGCTGCCTTGATAATACTCCATTCTTTTGTGCTATAAACTTATCTTTAATTCCGGAAAAAAAGATGTCTGGTTTTAATATTTTCATAAATTCTTCCGTTTCAAAATGATTTAAGTCATCCACCATAAACGTTCCATTAGACATATCCTTTACCATACCGCCATAATACTCTAATAATTTTTCCTCACGAAGTTTAGATAGTTCCTCTTCCGGTATGTATAAATGATATTTTTCAGCATCTGGTTCCACTGTAATAGATTCAATATTCTTACTGTCTGCATCAGCTTTTATAAAAGGAATAACTTCACGACCTTCGTATTCATCCCTATGACCAAACTCATATCCGGCAAGAATAGTACTTACACCTAAATCCTTTAACAAAGTTTGATAATGATGCGCTCTGGAACCACCTACATAGATTGCAGCAGTTTTACCTTTTAATCTGCTCTTATAATAAGCCATATCATCTTGAATGAGTCCCAGTTCTTCAGCAATAACTTCTTCTGTCTTTTTGGTAAGTTCAGAATCATTAAAGTATTTAGCAATATCTCTAAGAGTATTTATAGTTCCTTTCACACCTATGAAATTGACCTTCATCCAAGGGGTTCCATATTTTTCTTCTATCATTTCAGCAATATAATTAATAGATCTGTGACATTGTACTAAACTTAAATTGGCTAGATGAGCATTTTTAAGATCCTTCATACTACTATCTCCGGTAAAAGTAGCAACCACTTCGTAACCGATTCTCTTTAAAATCCTCTCTGTCTCCCAACCATCGCCACCAATATTGTATTCTCCTAATAAATTGACAGAGAATTTATTTTTGATCTCTTTATCTCCTTCACCAATAACAAAGCGCATTATCTGATTGTTTGCGATATGATGTCCGGCTGACTGACTTACACCTTTATAACCTTCACAACTATAGGCAATACACTTAATGCCATATTCTTTTTCTGCCCATTTAGCAACCGCATGGATATCATCACCTATTAAACCAACCGGGCAGGTGGAACAGATAAAAATTGTGGATGGTTGAAACAAATCCATAGCTTCTGTAATGGCTTTTTGCAGTTTCTTTTCACCACCAAAAACAATATCCGGCTCTTGCATATCTGTAGAAAAGCAGTATTGCAGATAATTATCGACACCCTCTTCATTTTTACCTTTATGCCGTCTGGTACCCCAAGCATAATAGGAACATCCAATGGGTCCGTGTACTATTTGAAGAGCATCTTTTATAGGTCCTAAAACTACGCCTTTACATCCAGCATAACAACAGCCTCTCTGGGTAATGATTCCAGGTATTGTACGTACATTTGCCGCTATTTGGTTGTTATTATCATTAGCATCCACTGCGACCATATGCTCTTTTCGATTTTTATAGACTCTTGAACTATACTGATCTAATACTTTTTCTATCGCACTCATGCTGCCACCTCCTATACTAATATGCTTCTATGGTTGATTCCCCATTCCGCACCTGATAGTTTTCATAGACAGGAAGTACAAATATCTTCCCATCACCTTTATTTCCAGTAGAATTGACTTCCATAATAGCATCTATTACTTTTTTCACGTCTAAATCTTCCACTATCATAGTAAACACTCGTTTGGGTATTAACCTTGTGGTTTCAGACAGATGTTCTCCTGAGGCTACATCTGGAATAACACCAGCATCAACAATACTTGTAAGTAGTGTCATATCAATTAGCTTCTTACCTCTACCCAGAACCTTTCTGCAAGTAAAAGCGGGAATTCCAGCATTTGCAAGGGCTTCTTTGGTCACGTTAACTTTATTCTGTCTGACTATTGCCATAACTTCTTTCATACTTATAACCCCACCTCCTACAAACCTTTTTTCTTCGTGCTAATGGTATAGGCCTCTTCCACGGGACTTACAAAAATTCTACCATCCCCAAAGTGTCCGTTCTCACCTGTTCTAGCATACTTCATGATAATCTTTACAACATCTTCTTTGTCAATATCCTCAACTACTATTAATAGCATTTCTTTCGGTATTTCATCATAAAATATTTCACCTACTTTAACACCTTTTTGCTTTCCTCGTCCATACACATCCATTTTGGTTACAGAAGGATATCCTGCTGATAATAATTCAGATAAAACTGTACCAACCTTCTCAGGTCTAATAATGGCTCTTACTAATAACATACATACACCTCCAAAAGTATTATTTGTTAAATATCCATTAACCCATGTTCCATTAATAATTCTTCCAATCTATCCTGCTTCATAGGTTTAGGTATGACAAACATATCGTTACCATCTATTTTGCTGGCCAGTGCCCTGTATTCGTTTGCTTGATTTACAGAAGGATCAAAGTCTATAACAGTCTTTTTATTAATTTCAGCTCTCTGAACCATATTATCTCTTGGTACAAAATGAATCATCTGAGAACCCAATTCTTTCGCAAAGGCTGAAACCAATTCGGCTTCTCCATCTACTTTTCTGGAATTACAAATAATACCTCCAAGTCTTACACCGCCAGTGTTTGCATATTTTTGAATACCTTTTGATATGTTATTGGCTGCATATAAGGCCATCATCTCACCAGAAGCGACAATATAGATTTCTTGTGCTTTCCCTTCACGAATTGGCATTGCGAAACCTCCGCAAACTACGTCTCCAAGTACATCATAAAATACATAGTCTAAATCATCGGTATAGGCTCCAAGCTGCTCCAATAAATTAATGGAAGTGATAATACCACGTCCTGCACATCCAACCCCTGGTTCAGGTCCGCCAGATTCTACACATCTGATTTTTGCAAACCCTTCTTTTAAGATAAAATCCAAATCAATGTCTTCGCCTTCTTCTCTTAAAGTATCAAGAACAGTTTTTTGTGCTAACCCTCCAAGTATTAATCTGGTAGAATCAGCTTTCGGATCACATCCTACAATCATAATGTTCTTACCCATTTCACCAAGACCTGCTGTTAAATTTTGTGTTGTTGTTGATTTACCAATTCCACCTTTTCCATAAATTGCGACCTGTCTCATACTATGAACCTCCTTAAATTAAAATAATAAAGACGCCATTACCAAGGTAATGACGTCTCTGTCTGATAGAGTGCATGCAATTTCTATAGGTGAAATTTTATCATTAAGATTTTTTTTATGCAATACATGGATTTGTCAATATTACATAAAATTTACAATTTTTTTTGAGCAGTTTTAACTAGTACTTCTCATGCCTTATTGATTGATCCATTAAGTATTCTAAGCAGTACATAATCAGAATTAGAAACCACGTTAAAATAATAAAACAGACTCTCCCATTTTCATTCCCAGAAGAAGTCTGTTCTCTTAAGTTTGCCTAACCCAGAAAGATATTCTTACTAGGTTAGACGTATATCTAATTGTCATATATTATAAATTAATCTTCATCTTGTAATGCGGCATAACCGGTTTCGCCTGTACGTACCTTAATAACATTTTCCACATCATAAACAAATATTTTACCATCACCAATATTACCAGTATATAATGCTTTTTTTGCTTCTTCTATTACTAAATCAACAGGCACTTTAGATACAACGATCTCCACCTGAACTTTAGGCAGCAGATTCATTTCCATAGGTACACCACGGTAGTACTCTGTAGCTCCCTTTTGAACACCACAACCCAAAACATTCGTTACTGTCATACCTGTAACTCCAATAGCATTCATAGCTTGTTTTAAATCTTCAAATTTACTTTGCTTAGACAGTATAACAATTTTAGTAAATTTAACACCATCACTTGAAGGTGTGTATCCTGTTTTAGATACTGGTACTGCCTTTTCCATGCTTGCAGGTGCCTTTGTTGCTGCTACAGAAGAAGCAGCATGAACTTCTGAAATCACATCTACTGTTGGCATAAAGTCAGCGTAAGCACTGGTTAGACCATGTTCTTCAATATCAAGTCCTAATATTTCTTCTTGCTTAGAAACTCTAAGACCAACTGTCTTTTTAATGATAAAGAATACAATTGTCATGGTAACAATAACCCAAGCGGCAACAGACACAACACCAATTACTTGTGTTAATAACATGGATGCACCGCCGCCATAGAATAAACCGCCATCTACAGCAAAGAAACCAACTAAGATAGTACCTAAGGCACCACACACACCATGAACACCTACAGCACCAACAGGATCATCAATCTTTAACACTTTATCAATAAACTCTATACCAAATACAACTGCAAAACCAGCAATGATACCAATGATAGCTGCACCTAAAGGAGATACGTAATCGCAGCCAGCTGTAATGGCTACAAGACCAGCTAAGGATCCATTCAATGTCATAGATACATCAGGTTTTTTGTATCGAATCCATGTAATACACATAACAGTAACTGTGGCAACAGCCGCTGCCATATTAGTAGTTACAAATATATGACCCATAGAGAATAATACATCATCTCCAGTGGCAGAAACAGTGGAACCACCATTAAATCCAAACCAACAGAACCATAGGATGAAAACGCCTAATGCCCCAAGTGTCAAACTGTGACCTGGAATTGCTTTTGATTTACCATTCTTATCATACTTACCAATACGAGGTCCCAATATTTTAGCTCCTACTAAAGCAGATATACCACCTACCATATGAACTGCGGTAGAACCTGCAAAATCATGGAATCCAAGCTGAGCTAACCAGCCACCACCCCAAATCCAGTGACCGGAGATAGGATATATGACGGCACTAATAACCATACTATAAATACAATAAGATATAAATTTTGTTCTTTCCGCCATAGCACCTGATACTATAGTTGCTGCAGTAGCACAAAAAACGGTTTGAAATATTAAAAATACAGGTAATGGAATACCACCAG
>DALYNO010000053.1:0-12708 GCA_031975295.1 Anaerocolumna sp.
ACAATGGGTGGCGGTGCTTTCTTTGGTAAATGCGGAACCTTCTTAAAAGGTTATGAATTAGATGCTGTGGTATTAGATGATGAGGTCATAAGACATCCTCAACCTTTAAGTTTAATAAACCGGTTTGAACGTGCTATTTATTTATCTGAAGATAAACATATTGTTCATAAATATGTAGCAGGTGTTCCTGTATTTTAATTCGATTGATTAATTGAACTAATTTATGAAAAGTATATGACTTTGTATATGTTTTATTGCAAAAAGGGGTTGAAAAATTCAGGTATTCCTTTAAAATCAATATATAAGATAAAAAGGGATCTTTTTAGACGGGAGAAGGATAAATGAGAGTAAAAAACATAGAGGATAAGCCAGAAGAAAAAATACTGGAAGCTGCGCTAGATGTTGTGGTTGAAAAAACTATTTGTGGAACAAGAATGCATCTTATAGCCGATCGTGCGGGAATGGTGCAGTCTAATCTACATTATTACTATAGAACAAAAGATGATTTGATGTTGGCACTACAAAAAAAAGTGCTTAATAAGTGTTTAGAGATTAGGGAGAGGCATAAAAAAAATGCAGAGGATACTTTAGAAGCCCAGTTAGATGTTTTTATACAACAGAAATTAGAATTTATACTAAAAGAAAAGAAGTATGATTTTGCAGAAATTGATTTCTGGGTGCAAGGACATATTAATAAAGATATCCAAACAGGTTTTGCAGATTCTTTTGAAGGTTGGCGAGAAGAAATAGGAGTTATCCTGGATCAATACGCACCTAATTTAGATAAACATAAACGAGAATATCTGCCCTACTTTATAGTTTCCACTTTAGAAGGAGCATCTGTTCAGTATTTAATCAAAGAAGGCAGATTTAATGTTGAGGAATATTTTAAATTTGCAAAGGATATTATTTTAAAGACCATAAATGAATAGATAGTTTAACAACATGTATCAGACTAACCTTTGTATTTTAATAATAGAAGGAAATGGCTATATAGATAAGAAGGATGAGAGCGACTTGAAAACAATTAAAACAGTAGATGCTGTAGGTCATGTATTATGTCATGACCTTACTCAAATCATAAAAGGTCAAATTGATGATGCTATTTTTCGTAAAGGACATGTAGTAACCAAAGAAGATATACCTGTTCTTTTGTCCATAGGGAAAGAAAATCTGTATGTTTGGGAAAAAAATGAAGGCATGCTTCATGAAAATGAAGCAGCAGAAATTCTATATCAAGTATGTAAAAATGAGAATATGAGTCCTACAGAAGTGAAAGAGGGCAAAATTAATATAGTAGCAGAAGCAGAGGGATTACTAAAGATTGATAAAAATAGATTATATGAGATTAATTTCCTTGGAGAAATAATTATTGCAGCCAGACACGGAAATCAGCCCGTTAAAAAAGGTGATAAACTTGCAGGAACAAGAATTATTCCCCTTGTGATTCCTTCTGAAAAAATGGATAAAGTAAAAGAGATTGGCGGAGAAACCCCTCTTCTGAAAATACTGCCTTTTACCCGAAAAAAGGCAGCTATAATAACTACTGGCAGTGAAGTCTTCTCTGGAAGAATTAAAGATACATTTGGACCAGTCATTAAGGAAAAAGTGGCTGAGTATAGTGTAGAGGTGATTAGTCAAACTATTTTAAGTGATGAGGCAGATAAAATTACGGAAGCTATTCTAAAAGCAATAGAGGAAGGGGCAGAGGTAATATTTTGTACCGGCGGTATGAGTGTGGATCCTGATGACACAACTCCTAGTGCCATTAAAAATACCGGAGCCAGGCTTGTAACTTATGGAGCCCCAGTTCTTCCCGGAGCTATGTTTTTATTAGCTTATTATAAGGATATACCTATTCTTGGGCTGCCTGGCTGCGTTATGTATTCCAAGCGAACTATTTTTGATTTGATTCTTCCAAGGGTACTTGCAAATGATGTGATAACTGCAGAAGAAATTGCCGAGTTAGGACATGGAGGACTATGCTTAAGCTGTGACGTTTGTACCTTCCCTAATTGTGGATTTGGTAAATAGTTTATGGTTATAATTAAAACAGCTATCCTGGAGTCAAAAGCATGCAGGTCATTGGAAGGGTAAGGTTATTATTATGAATATCTATAAGGAACTTCTTCGTGAGCTTATGAATAATAAAGAGAAAGTTCTTGTTACGAGACTAAAGGGGAGAGAAGGATTTATTAACGAGGATCTGGAACGATATTTAACAGATAATCTGGAAGGTCTGGAAGAAGATACAAATGTGGTAGAACAAGAAATTAAAAATGAAAAGAAGGAATGTGAGAAACTACATATTAGAGAACCTTTTTCTCCTAAAGAGAGGTTAATTATTCTAGGGGGAGGGCATATAGCCTTACCTTTAGCTGAATTTGCAGCTAAAACTGGTTTTGAAGTAGTTGTAGGAGATGATAGACCTTACTTTGCAAATAAGCAGAGGTTTCCTTATGCACACCTGGTGTTATGTGATAGTTTCGAGAATATAATCAGTGGTATTAAAATAACAAGGAACGATTATATTGTTATTATAACAAGAGGTCACCGACATGATATGGATTGCTTAAGGCTGTTGCTTGGTTTAGGTGAAAGCAAATATTTAGGGATGATTGGATCTAAAAGAAGAGTTAAGGCAGTACTGGAGGTATTAAAAGAAGAAGGTTATGATGAAGGACGTTTAAATAGAATTTGTACACCCATAGGCCTTCCTATTAAAGCCGTGACACCAGAAGAGATTAGCATATCTATATTAGCGGAATTAATTCTTAGAAAAAGAAGTGGAAGTAAGGAAAATGAAACTATTACTGATATAGATTTCTATGTGTTAGAACTACTTGCAAATGCTTGTGAGCCAATGTGTGTTGTAACAGTTATTCATACAAAAGGTTCAACACCAAGGGGGACTGGTGCTAAAATGTTAGTATATCCTACAGGATTGGTAAAGGGAAGTATTGGTGGAGGTTGTAGTGAAGCAGAGATACTCCATAAGGCAGTTACTATCATAGGTAGTAAAAGATATAAAGTTGAAACTATTGATATGACAGGAGATGTAGCTGAATCTGAAGGTATGGTTTGCGGAGGTATAATGGAGGTACTAATTGAAGACTATCCTACTATGGGAAATAATATTTGACAATTCAAACTACCAATGATAAACTACATACAATTAAGTTAACTCATAGGCGAGATATGTTACGTATGTAATATATTTCGCTTTTTCATTGCAGGTATTTGATTGACTAATCAATCTAAAGCTGATATAACAATTATAAGAGGTTCATATATAGTAGATACAACTATCATGAATAAAGTTGGTGAATAATGGGATTGGAGCGAGAAAATGGATGTTGGAATACTTAACGGAAAGGTTTATATTGATGGTCAAATATATGAAGAGAATCTGTATATCAAAAATGGTAAAATAGATACCATTTCTAACAGTTATCTCACATGTAAAAAAGAGATTGATGCAAAGGGTAAGCTTATTCTACCGGGTTTTATTGACCCCCATACTCATTTTCATCTAACGGTTGGGGCCAATACTTCAAAAGATGATTTCCGCCAGGGCTCTATGAGTGGTGCACTTGGAGGAGTCACCACCTATATTGACTTTTTGGATCCAATTAAACAGCTGGAGCAATTTAATAAGGCATTTGCAAACAGACGTTACCTGGCTAAGAACAGTGTTACAGATTATAGCTTTCATACTACCATTGCCAACCCCACAGATGAGGCTGACAAAATGTTAAAGGCAGGACTTAATGCAGGAATTCCATCTCTTAAATTATTTACAACTTATTCTAATACGGATCGAAGAACCTATGACTATTATATAGATGACCTGTTAAAGGTATCTAAAGAACTAAAAAGCCGTATTGTAATTCATGCGGAAAATGATTACCTGATTCATACAGCGAAAGATATCTTAGTGAAAGATCACGAAAAATCCAGACCAGTCTTAAGTGAAAGAACAGAAATACTTAAATTAGCGGAAATAGCGAAGGAACGGGATGGTCTATTATATATCGTTCATGTGAGTGCAGGAAGTTCTGTGGAAAGTCTGGTTTTAAATTATAAGAAACAACTGAAAGATAAAAATATATTGCTAGAGAGTTGCCCTCATTATTTTATGTTAAATAGTGATGTATATAACACAGAAGAAGGCTATAAATATACCATGACGCCACCCCTTAGGAAAGAGTGGGAGAGGCAGTTACTAAGGCAGCATTTTGAGGATTTTACTGTAATTGCCACTGATCATTGTCCTTTTGAACTTTCTCTTAAGGATAAAGAATTTACATCTCTTATTCCAATGGGTGTAGGATCCATACGATATTCCTTTGCAACTATGTATAGTCTCTATGGCAGGAAGGCTATACCCAAATTTACAGAAGGACCAGCCAAGGCTTATGGCTTATTTCCGAGAAAAGGTCATTTAATGCCAGGGGCAGATGGAGATGTTGTTATATTTGATGAGAATATTACTGAAATCATTCAAGACAGCGAATCCATATACTATGGAACGAAAGTAAGGGGAAAGGTAACAGATGTATTCCTTAGAGGCGAACAGATTATTAAGGAAGGAACCTTTATTGGCGGGCATGGTGAGTTTGTTAAGAGAGAAATTAACTTTTAGTATTGGAAAAGGAGGAATGCTATGCTTTTAATAGGTAATGGAGTAGTAGTAACCAGGGATGATAACAATACCTACTTGGATCATGGTGCTGTTTGTATAGAAAATGATTGTATACTTGAAGTAGGAGCTTATGAAGTTTTATCGGATAAATACAAAGAGGCTGAATTTATTGATGCAAAAGGTAAAGTGATTATGCCAGGTTTTATTAATACCCATAATCATATATATAGTGCCTTTGCCAGGGGATTGTCTATTCCAGGTAACAATCCAGCTAACTTTCTTGATATACTGGAGGGTACCTGGTGGAAACTAGATAGAAAACTTACATTGGAACAGATATTACTAAGCGCTAAAATCACATATTTAGATTGTATAAAAAAGGGTGTTACCACAGTTTTTGATCATCATGCCAGCTATGGTCATATTGAAGGAAGTCTGTTTGCAATAGCAAAAGCAGCAAAAGAAGCTGGTATTAGAACCTGTCTATCCTATGAGGTATCAGATAGGGAGGGTATACAAAAAATGGAGGAAGCAGTTGCTGAAAATATAAACTTTTTAGAATATAGCTTAAAAGACTCCTCTGGAATGCTTAGTGCCATGATTGGCTTACATGCCTCGTTTACATTAAGTGATGCAACCCTTAAGTTATGCACGGATAAAAATCAGGAGAGAGCTGGATTTCACATACATGTAGCTGAAGGATTAAGTGATGAGATTCATTGCAGAAAAGAGTATGGTATGTCTGTGGTTAAAAGATTAGGTTTAAGAGGAATATTAGGGTATAAGACCATAGCTGCCCACTGTGTTCATATTAGCGAGGAGGATATGAACATTCTAAAAGAAACCAATACCGTGGTGGTTCATAACCCAGAGTCCAATATGGGAAATGCAGTAGGGGTACCTAAGGTACTTACCATGTATGAAAAGAATATTTTATTAGGTCTTGGCACAGATGGATACACCAATGATATGTTAGAATCTATGAAGGCTGCAACTACAATTCATAAACATGAGTCAAAAAACCCTTCTGCCGCTTGGAAGGAGATTCCTGAACTATTATTTCAGAATAACAGGATGATTGGAGAGAGAAGCTTCAAGGTGCCTTTTGGTGTCCTTAAGGCGGGGGCTAAGGCAGATGTTATAGTGATAGATTATAAACCTTATACACCCATGAGCAGAGACAATATTAATAGTCATATTCTGTTTGGTATGAATGGTAATGATACAGTTATAACAATTGTTAATGGTAAAGTATTAATGAGGGATAAGAAATTGATAGTTTTTAATGAAGAGGAAGTGATAGCCTCCTGCAAAGAGGAAGCTGGTAAGTTGTGGAAAGAGCTGGGCATATAGAGTGATGTACAGTATGAATGTTAAGGTTGTATGAGAATAAGCAAGAAGGGAAAATGCCATCAATAGATCATATTTGCAAAATGTGATATGCAATGGGTATAAGTATGAGTGATAAAATGAAGCAAATACCATTTAAAGATATACTTCTTCAAGTGGTTACAGAATATAGAGAAAGAGGCAGTTTTTACTATGTACCTGTGAAATTACCAGACCTGGAACCAGATATAGGTGCTATTATTGGCCCGGCAGCAGGTCCACATACACAGCTTGCTCAAAATATTCTGGCAGCCTATGCAGGAGGAGCCAGATATTTTGAATTAAAGACGGTGCAGATTTTGGATGGAGAAGCTCTAGGCATTATAAAACCTTGTATTTACGTAAAAGATGAGGCATATAATACAGAGTGGTCTTCTGAATTAACGGCATACCAGGCTCTGGAGGAATACATTAAAGCCTGGGTTTTATTAAAGCTATTAATTAAGGAATTTTCTTTAGGGAGTACAGACGCTTTCGTATTTAATATGAGCGTGGGTTATAACTTGGAAGGTATACAGTCAGAAAAAATTGATTACTTCATAGAGAGCATGAAAGAAGCAAAAGATACCAAAGTCTTTAAACAATGTGTTGAGGATTCCCTGGCATTACTCCATCTATTTCATCATGTAACAAAAGAAGATATTCTTGCTGTGGAATCTAGAGTGAGTGATACAATTACCTTGTCTACCATGCATGGATGTCCCCCTTGGGAGATTGAGAGGATTACAGCATATCTGTTAACGAAGAAGAAAGTAAATACCTACTTAAAATGTAACCCAACCCTATTGGGTGAAGAGGAAATCAGAAGAATATTAAATGGTATGGGATATGGTTATATAGATTTTGATTCTGAAATATTTAATCAGGATATTTCTTTTGAAAAGGTAGTAGAACTGATACACCGGCTCCATAAGATTAGTATAGAACATAAAAAGATCTTTGGCATTAAATTAACTAATACATTTCCAGTTAAAATAAGCGGAAATGAACTGGCTGGTGAAACCATGTATATGTCTGGTGCCCCCCTTTATCTAGTATCTATTGGTGTAGCAGCTAAGTTAAGCCAGGTTCTGGATAGCAGTATCCCTATCTCTTATTCGGGAGGTGCAGATGAAAAAAATATAGGTGATATCTATGAAACAGGCATAAGTCCAATTACTGTATCTACTCTATTACTAAAAAGAGGCGGATATTCAAATTTATCTAAACTAAATCAAGCGATTACCCGTAAAGGTCATAAAAAGCCTGAACGGATTGACGGTGATAAGCTTATGATTTTGTGGAATAAAGCAAAGCAGGATAATAATTATTTTAAACCCAAGGAAAAACCTACAATTATGGCGGCAGCTGAATATACTTCTTATTGTGCGAAATGTAATTCCTGTATTGATGTCTGTCCTAATAGGGCTAACTTCTCTATTGAAGATAAGTTAGCACATACAAAATATGTACTTCATAAAGATGGGTTGTGTAATGAATGTGGAAATTGCTCTTATTTTTGTATACTAGGGCATATTCCTTACAAAGATAAATTTACCCTTTTTGAGAGTTTGGAAGACTTTTATGACAGCAGCAATACTGGTGTATATAAACATGAGGATAACCTGGTCCTTCGTATTGAGGGAAAAGTACTAAATGGGACAAAAGAAGAACTTACAATGATTTCTGCAGAAATACAGCGGATTCTAGAAGGAATAGAGTAATGTAGGGACATAACTATAACAGGAAATTGCACAGGAGGTAGTCATGAGTTTTGAATTGGTACATTATGATAGAAGGAAAGAGAGTAAGATGTCCTTAAAACATCTGGGGTTAGAGAAGGCTAAAGAAGTACATAACTTTCATAGCAGTTTTGATCTTTATGAAGAAACACCATTGGTTCATTTAGAAAATTTAGCGAAAGAACTAGGGGTAGCAGGAATCTTTGTAAAAGATGAATCATATCGTTTTGGATTAAATGCCTTTAAGGTTCTTGGTGGTAGTTATGCTATTGGTAATTACATTGCAAATAAATTGGAAAGGGATATAAGTGAACTGCCCTATAGTGTAATGGTATCAGATGAAGTAAAAAGTAAACTAGGTGAAATCACATTCATATCCGCTACAGATGGTAATCATGGAAGAGGTGTTGCCTGGACTGCTAATCAACTGAAACAAAAGTCAGTCATCTATATGCCAAAGGGAAGTGCAGCTGAAAGACTTAATAATATACGATTAGAAGGAGCAGAAGCTTCAATTACAGAGTATAACTATGATGATGCAGTAAGGCTAGCGGATAAACATGCTGGTGAGCGTGGATGGGTATTAGTACAAGACACAGCTTGGGAAGGGTATGAAGATATCCCCACTTGGATTATGCAAGGTTATACTACTATGGCATATGAGGCTTACTTACAACTAAAGGAAATAAAACCCACTCATATCTTTGTACAGGCAGGAGTTGGTTCTTTGGCGGGAGCAGTTCAGGGATTTTTTGCAGATGTATATGGAGAGGACAGACCTATAACAACAATTGTAGAACCCAATGCAGCTGCTTGTATATTCAAAACAGCAAAAGCAAAGGATGGAAAAATACATGCTGTAACAGGTGATATGAATACTATTATGGCAGGTCTTGCATGTGGTGAACCAACCACAGTGGGTTGGGAAGTTCTTAAAAATTACTCCGACAACTTTGTATCCTGTCCTGATTACGCAGCCGCCCAAGGTATGAGAGTACTAGGAAACCCTCTAAAGGGCGATACAAAAGTAATCTCAGGGGAGAGTGGGGCAGCTGGCTTTGGTTTTGTATATGAGATATTGACTAACCATAATTTAAAATGGATGAAAGATGAATTACAACTGGATGAAAATTCTGTATTGCTATTCTTTAACAGTGAGGGAGATACAGATAAGGAAAATTATCGCAAAATTGTATGGGATGGGCTTTATCCCAGGCAATAGAGGGAATCAGTGAAGGCAGGAAAGATCGAAAGGATATTGATAGAAAGAGTGCTGAAAAGGTAGACAGCATTTAATAGCGTAATTAAGAATCTTAGGAGGTTCAATATGTTTGATAAAGTAAGAGAAGGCGAAGTAATTAGTTTGTGCCAGACTCTCATACAGTCCAAAAGCTATTCAGGGGAAGAAAAAGGCGTAAGTGACAGACTTAGTAATTTTTTTAGAAGCAATGGATTTGATGATGTAATTGTAGATAAATACGGGAATACAATAGGAATAATAAAAGGGAATAGGCCTGGTAAGAAGATTGTATTTGACGGTCATATGGATACGGTACCAGTTGGGAATGAAGGAGACTGGTCTTATTCGCCTTTTGGTGGTGAAATTCATAATGGAAAGATTTATGGAAGAGGAACTTCCGATATGAAAGGTGCAGTTGCGGCAATGGCTTGTGCAGCAGCTAATTTCGCAGCGGATACCGGCAGAGACTTTGCAGGAGAAATCTATGTGGCAGGTGTGGTTCATGAAGAATGCTTCGAAGGAGTTGCAGCAAGGAATATTAGTAATTTGGTCAAACCGGATTATGTAGTAATTGGAGAGGCTTCCGATTTGAATATTAAGATTGGTCAAAGAGGAAGGGCAGAAATTAAAGTTGAAACGTTTGGTGTGCCTGCCCATTCTGCAAATCCTGAGAAAGGTATTAATGCGGTTTATAAAATGGCTAAGGTAATTGATGCTATAAGAGGGTTAGAGCCTACGAGTCATCCAGTGCTTGGTAAGGGTATCTTAGAACTGACAGACATTAAATCCAATCCTTATCCCGGCGCAAGTGTGGTGCCGGAATATTGTGCGGCTACTTACGATAGAAGGCTTTTGGTAGGAGAAACAAAAGAAAGTGTGTTAGAGCCTATTGAGAATTTATTAAGTACACTTTGTAAAGAGGATGCAGAATTAAAGGTTAAGGTTTCTTATGCTGTGGGACAAGAAACATGCTTTACGGGAGAAATTATTGAAGGAGAGCGGTTTTTCCCTGGTTGGCTATTTAATGATCAAGAAAGTTATATTGTGGAGGTAAAAAAAGAATTAGAGGTAATGGGGTTTACTCCTGAAATCACACAATATAATTTTTGCACCAATGGAAGTCATTATGCAGGTGAAGCAGGTATCAAGACCTTAGGAGTTGGACCTTCCAAAGAAAATTTGGCACATACTATAAATGAATATATTGAAATCAGTCAGTTAACAGGTGCTACACAAGCATATTACGGTATTATGAAGGCACTTCTTGTCTAGTATGAGGTAATTGTTCATTGGCTTTGCAGTAATAGTAGTCGTAGTTATTTTTAGAAGCTTTCGTTGTCCGCTTAACGGTTTTTCATCAGAAAAGAGGTTAATATGAGTTTATTAATTAAAGGAGTAACAATAGTAGACGGAAGTTTATCACCTGCATATCCAGGGGATATAGTGATAGAAGAGGGCGTTATTAAAGAGATTATTAAAGAGGGTCAGCCGGTCAAGGAATATTTTGATGAAGTGATTGATGGCAGAGGGTTAGTAGCTGCGCCGGGATTTATAGATACCCATAGTCACAGTGATTTAAAAATATTAACAGAGCCGGAGGTGCTTCCTAAAGTGATGCAGGGAATTACCACTGAAGTATTGGGTCAAGACGGGATTTCTATGGCACCCTTACCCAAGGAATTTATTGATACCTGGAGAAAGAACATCGCAGGGCTTGATGGAGAAAGTGATGAAATTAACTGGGAGTATGAAAATACAGAGAATTATTTGCAAATGATTGAACAGGTAAGACCGGGTGTAAATGAAACTTATTTAATACCTCATGGAAATGTTAGAATGGAAGCCATGGGTCTTGATGATAGACAACCAACTTCTCTAGAGATCGAGCGTATGTGTGAGATAACCAGAAGGGAAATGGAGGCAGGCTGCATTGGTTTGTCCTCAGGACTTATTTATACACCTTGTGCATATTCGAGAACACAGGAAATTATCGAGTTATGTAAAGTGGTTGCTGAGTTTGACGGAGTATTTGTTGTTCACCAAAGAAGTGAAGCGGATACCATACTTCCTTCTATGGAGGAAATCATAGAAGTAGGAAGAAAATCCGGTGTAAAGATACATTATTCTCATTTTAAAGTGTGTGGCAGAGACAACCAGGATAAACTAGAGGATATGCTTAAGCTCTTAGATGCTGCAAAGGCTGAAAATATTACAGTTTCTTTAGATCAATACCCTTATGTAGCGGGTAGCACAATGCTTGGGATTATACTTCCACCCTGGGCACATGACGGGGGAACCAATGAATTAATGAAACGCTTGCAACAAGAGGACCTAAGGATCAGGATGAAAGAGGATATAAAGAATGGAATTCCAGGGTGGGATAATTTTATTCAATTTGCCGGGGTAGAGGGCATATTCATTACCAGTGTGGCAACCTCTAAAAACAAAGACTTGGTTGGAAAAAGTTTGAAAGAGATTGGTGAAATGAAAGGAAGGAATCCTCTTGATGCAACCTTTGATCTATTATTTGAAGAAAAAAATGCTGTAGGAATGGTTGACTTTTACGGAACAGAAGAAGCAGTGGTTAAAATCCTCAAAAGACCGGAAATGAATGCTTGTACCGACGGGTTATTAGCTGGTAAGCCCCATCCAAGAGTCTATGGTTCTTTTCCAAGAATTCTCGGCAAATATGTTAGAGAAGAAAAGGTACTAACTTTAGAAGAAGCTGTTTATAAGATGACTTATAAGGCGGCTTTAGCAATGAATATCCTGCAAAGAGGTTTAATTAAAGTTGGATTCTATGCAGATATTACAATATTTAATCCGGATACAGTGATTGATAAAGGTACTTTTGTAGATCCGATTCAGTATCCGGCGGGTATTGAGTATGTTCTGGTAAATGGAGAAGTTGCGGTTAGGCAGGGAAAACATACGGGTATAAGAGCAGGGAGAGTTATAAAGATAAATAATTAATCCTAATATGTTAAGACTGTTGTAACAGACTATGATTGCTTTGTGTCATCCATTCTGATTGACAGCAGTCTTTTTAATAGATGGAGGGCTAAAACGTATCAATTTTATATTATAAAGAAATCAAGATGGAAGAAGATATTATCGATTGGAGTATATGAGGGATCATCTTGATATCACCTCTGTAAAAACGGACACAGCAATTTTTGACAGGATTTCATGGACTGCTTCAGTGTGGCGGATATCAGGGTTACAACAAAGTAGAGGATGTTCTACTGGCTTGCTGTATGGCCCATTGTAGAAGAAAGTTCTACGAGGCACTGCCAGCAGAGAAAAAAAGTCCATTGTAATTATTTATGTAGGAGTGTATTAAGTTCAATATTATTTAGAATTATAAATTAGTCTTCTATGATTTGCTTGTCACAGAAGACTATTTTGCATTTAAGGTTATTAAATTACTATAGCATAAAGGTGGTAGTTGCGGTTACTGTACCGATATCTATTTCTTCTGTTTTGTTAGCTTTTGAAGTATTATCTTTTTTAATAATTTGCTTATCTGGATTATCTGGATTCACCGTATTATTTTTTTTATATTTCTCCGTGTCTGCATTTTTATCATTTTCTTTCATTTTTTCACATATATAATGGTATAATTAGTTATACATTATATTTTCCTTTCTAGATTAAAATGTATAATCTTAATAATGTTATTATTATAGGCTTATACATTTATATTAATGTTC
>DALYNO010000054.1:0-12476 GCA_031975295.1 Anaerocolumna sp.
CTGAATTAGCATACTTTTTATGCCAGGATATATCAAGATATATAGTTGGACAAACAATTGTTATGGATGGTGGTTTAGCTTTATAGATACTTTTTACAAGTTTTTGCATATAAAAATAAAAAACTTGGTAAAATGTGTATTTTTAATTTGACTTTAGAGCAAATTCGTGTATAATTCATATTAGACAAAAAAAGACAGAAATCAACATTTTACTTCTCAAAAAAGAAAAACTGACACAAATGTTTAACAAACAAAGTTTTCATAAGTATTGAAAAGTCTTAGAAAAGGGGTTATACATTTTCGTTGCAGTTGCAAGAAGACATCATTATATCTAACTTAATAAGGGCAAACCTATTGAAAAATAGGGACGCAAAGTCACGAATCTAAAGGGAAACCCAAGATGGTCGGATTGCTGTAGTTAATGTAACCATAAGTGGTAAATCTAACTACTAATGGTTATTTTTTTGCTTAAAATTCAAAACTTTAGGAGGTTCTGCAATGAAATTTTTATTACCCAAAAAGAAAGATCTAGCTGCAAACATAATAACAACCGTTCTACTTATCATGTTAACGGGTTTTGGTATTATTACTGCAGGTGTATGTTTAAGGGTACAATCTTTTCTTAAAACGAATAATTCTGAGGCTTCCATAGGAAGCTTGCTTGTTTTTATTGTTGTATTTTGTCTGGTGGTATTAGTAATAAGTTGTACATGCTTATTCTTTATTTTAAGAAGGCGTCTTAAATCTTCCGGTAATGTGGTTTCTGCTTTTAAAGAACTTGCGGCTGGAAATTTTAATGTGGATTTGCAAGAGGCGGGGAATAAAGCTGATGTAAGCAGTTATGCTAGACAGTTACAAGAAAAAATAAATAAATTTTTGGGTACAGTAAGAGAATCTGTTGATGTTATGACTTATGCTTCAAGTGAAATGAAACAATCCTCTGCAGATATGAGTGATGTCTCTTTAAGAGTGACACAGTCTATATCACAGCTGGCAGAAGGAGCAACACAACAAGCTGAATCCACTGAAAGTGGTAGTCTTCGCATTAATAGCATTACTGAAATGATTATTTGTATCGGTGAAGACATGTCCTCTTCTGATAAGCTGGCAGATTCTGCTATCTCAGCAATGAATGGTGTAAAAGAGTCCATTAAGTATCAGGAAGAAAAAATGGCTGAAAATAAAGTGATTACTGGACAGATGAGAAGCGCCATATCTGAATTAATGGATAAATCCAAAGAAATTGGTAAGATATTGGAAGTTATCAAAGGGGTAGCCCAGCAAACAAACCTATTAGCCTTAAATGCTGCTATTGAAGCTGCAAGAGCAGGTGAACATGGAAGAGGTTTTGCAGTTGTTTCTGATGAAATTCGTAAATTAGCGGAACAATCCAGTGAATCCAGTAAACAGATAACTGAAATTATTAAAGATGTGCAAAACGGTATTGAAAACACCGTTATGCAAATTAAAAAAGCGGATACCTTATCCATGGAACAAGAAAAGGCTTTGGATACCACTGTTGAAGCAATTGGTGATATTTCAGATAAAGTAGTCTCTATCGCAGGAAAAGTTAAAGCAGTTGCAGATGCTACAGCTACTTTAACAGAGGATGCCAAACAAGCGGAAGATATGATTGCTACAATTGCTAGTATATCAGAAGAAACTGCGGCTGGGACACAGGAAGCGTCATCTTCTGTGGAAGAGCAAAACAATTTAATTCAAATGGTAGCAGAATGCTCTAATGAAATGTATACCATTGCGGAAAGTTTAAAGAAAGACGTAGAAAATTTTACAATGTAATAAAAAATTAGTTACATAGCGTGATATGGAAAATTTATTCCATTTCAAATATTAAACCTTTAGGAGGATATGATTATGTTAATTTCTCAACCAAATGGACTTTACACAATTAGTTATGATTCAGCTAAAAAACTTGTTAAGGAAGCACCTGTTGGGCTTTGGACAAAGGAAGACTATGCCGAGTATCACAGCCAGTTCGAAAATAAAGTAGGACCTGCACTTGGAGGACAACCTTGGGCAATACGTACAGATTTAAGAAAGTATAAGGTATCTGATCTTGGAGAAGTAATGGCTAAACATACAGAATGGCTTGCGGCTAATAATTTGAAATTTGGTGCAATTATTGTTGATAGTGCTATTGTTAAAATGCAAATTAACAGAGCAATTTCATCTAAATTTACACAGCAGGCATTCTTAACTGAAGAAGAAGCTGATGAATGGTTAAAATCAAAAGGTTTTTAATATATGGCTGTAACAACCCTGATGAGAAGGTTGTTACAGCTTTTTTTTGTATGGATACCCCTTGCATTTCATGCAATCACAATTTACAATAAGATTGTAACAGCTTAAGGTCGTAAATTTTGGAAAGGTATGGTTTGGATATGAAGGCAGAGAAAGTAATAAGTAAGCAGCGTGAGTTTTTTGGTACAGGTAGAACAAGAGAAGCTGCTTATCGTATCGCAGCACTTATACGACTAAAAAAAGCAATTATTGCAAATGAAGATAAGATTTTGAAAGCCTTAAAAGCTGATTTAAATAAATCCAAATTAGAGGCCTATATGACTGAAATTGGTATGGTCTTAGAAGAAATTAACAGTACTGTGGTTCTCATTAAAAATCACACGAAAAGAGAATATGTTAAGACACCTATGGCTCAATTCCCATCAATCAGTTATACTGTTAATGAGCCTTATGGTGTAGTACTTATTATGGCACCCTGGAATTACCCATTTCAACTAAGTATTTCTCCATTAATAGGGGCTATAGGAGCGGGTAATTGTGCTGTGATGAAACCCTCTGAGTATGCGCCTAATACAGCTATAGTGATAGAGGAATTAATAAGCCAGTGTTTTCCATCAGGGTTTGTAAAAGTAATAAATGGAGATAGCAATGTAAGTAAAGCATTGTTGGACCACAAGTTTGACTATATTTTTTTTACCGGTGGCGGAGCTGTTGGCAGAATTGTTATGGAGAAAGCTGCTAAGAATTTAACACCGGTTACTTTGGAACTTGGTGGTAAAAGCCCTTGTATTGTTGATAAATCTGCAGATGTGAGACTGGCAGCAAAACGTATTGCTTTTGGTAAATTTTTAAATGCCGGACAAACCTGTGTGGCTCCAGATTATATTTATGTGCATGAAGACATAAAAGAGGAATTGATTTATTATATGAAATCTTATATTCATGTCTTTTATGGTAAGAATCCAATGAAAAATGAGAGCTACCCAAAGATAATTAATGAGAAGCATTGTAATAGATTAGTTGGATTATTAGAGAAGGAAACCATTATTATGGGTGGAAGGGTATACCAGGGAAAATTGGAACCTACCTTAACCGATACCACATCTTGGGATGGAAGTATTATGAAGGAGGAGATTTTTGGACCCATACTTCCTATCTTAACGTATACTAATATGAAAGAAATAGTGAAAATAATTACAAGTAAACCTAAACCCCTTGCCCTGTATTTATTTACAAATAACAAAAGGATTGAGGACTATGTAGTTAAAAACATTTCTTTTGGCGGAGGCTGTATTAACGATACCATTGTTCATCTGGCTACGCCTTATATGGGTTTTGGTGGTGTTGGTGAGAGTGGAATGGGTAAGTATCATGGAAAGTATAGTCTGGAAACATTCAGTCATAAAAAAAGTATTTTAAAAAAGGGAAACTGGCTCGATTTACCTATGCGGTATTATCCATATCATAGTATAAAAGAAAAAATGATACGCTTTTTTCTTCATTAAAGGAGGGTCTTATGGAATTTAAAAAAGAAGCAAATAGAATTTATCTGGAAAATGAAAAAGGTGAGATGATTGCAGAAGTAACTTTTCCAAGGATGAGTGAAGCTGTGGTTAATATTAACCACACATTTGTGGATGGGTCTTTAAGAGGCCAAGGAATTGCTGCAAAATTAATGGAAGAAGTGGTGAACGAATTAAAGGCAAGTAATAGAAAGGCAGTACCAACTTGTTCCTATGCTGTTATGTGGTTTGAGAGAAACAAACAATATGAGTCTTTGCTTTCTAAATAAAAGAGAGTTAAGTAAGCTTAATATACAGGAGTAGAAATGAACACACAAATATTTGGTAAGTCGAAACGTTATTCCAAAGAGAAAAGAATCAAATATCAATTGTTAGATCTTGGTAAACATGGAATAAGTTTGGGTGAATATAAATATGTAAATAAGTTTTTTACCCCTATTGTGAGAAACACCAGGCAGGCAGCAGTCGGATTTCAACCTGATATGTGGAAGGAATGGGTTTAATGAACATTAACCTGGAATACTATAAAATTTTTTACTATGTTGCTAAGTTTGGGAGCTTTACAAAAGCTGGAGAAGAGCTTTGTATCTCCCAACCTGCTATTAGTCAGGGTATAAGGCATTTAGAGTCTTTGCTTGGCAGTTCTTTATTTAAAAGGACCTGGAAGGGAGTATGCCTGACACCGGAGGGAGAGGTGCTGTTCTCCTATGTGGCCAGGGGTTATGAATATATTTTACTTGGCGAAGATAAATTTAAGCAAATGATGGGCTTAGAAAATGGTGAAATAAGAATCGGGGCAAGTGATATGACCCTTCAATTCTATCTCTTATCCTATTTAGAAGCATTTCATTCTAAATATCCAGGAATCAAAGTAACGGTTACCAATGGGCCGACCCCTGAGACTCTAGAGTATCTACAAGAGGGAAAGATTGATTTTGGTATTGTTAGTGGCCCATTTTTATCCAAACCTGAGATGAAGATTGTAAATGTTATGGAAATTCAAGATATCTTTGTTGCCGGAAGCAGATTTAGTTATCTAAAAGATGAAATCCATGAATATAAAGATTTAAGCCATTTACCCATTATCTGCTTGGAAGGCCATACCAGCACAAGAGCTTATGTAGATGGTATATTGAAAAATAACGGGGTTATTTTGCAGCCGGAATTTGAGCTGGCAACTAGCGATATGATAGTACAGTTTTCTCTTAGAAACCTTGGAGTAGGTTCGGTGGTAAAAAACTTTGCAAATAAATTTATAGATACAGGGGAATTATTTGAACTAAAATTAAAACGAAGTTTTCCGCCAAGAAATTTTAGCATTGTGACCAGTGATAAAATTCCTGTTTCAAATGCTGCTAAAATACTATTAAAGATGATGACGGATAGCAAATAAGTTCATACATAGCTATAAGAACAACTAAATTATCTGCTATACTGTTATTTAAAATAAATAAGAAAGGTAAGCTTGCCACTGATATATAAGAGGCATCTTAAGCAGCTCTGTTTAATTAAGCTGTATGGTAAACCAATGAAGAAAATAGCAAAATTCCACAAAGTAAGTTTAGAACAATTTAGAAACGATTGGAAGGATACATTTCCGGAGACTTTAGAAGAAAAAATGGACGAAATATATGATAAAATTAATCTACCGAAGCGTGCCACTACTGGTTCTGCAGGTTATGATTTTTACAGTCCCTTAGATATTACCCTAAAGCCAAATGAAACTATCAAAATCCCTACTGGTATTAGAGTAGAGATAGAAGATGGCTGGGTATTAAAATGTTACCCAAGAAGTGGCTTAGGATTTAAATACCGCCTGCAAATGAATAATACTGTTGGAATCATTGATAGTGATTATTTTCACTCCAGTAATGAAGGTCATATCTTTGCTAAAATAACAAACGATACCAATGAGGATAAGACCCTTCATATCCCTGAAGGGACAGGTTTTATGCAGGGTATCTTTGTTGAATATGGTATTACATTTGATGATGATGTATCCAGGGTCAGAGATGGAGGATTTGGTAGTACAACTGCCTGAAAGGAAAAGAGTATGAATATTTTAGTAAGTGCGTGCCTTTTGGGAGTAAATTGCCGTTATTCAGGAACAGGAGCCGCCCATGAGGATATTATTACTTTAAAATATAAGCATAATCTTATACCAATTTGTCCAGAGCAATTAGGAGGACTCCCAACACCCAGAAATCCTGTTGAAATAGTAAATGGAAAAGCAAAAGATAAGCAAGGTAAAGATTTTACGAAAGAATTTAGGGGTGGTGCTGTGGAGGCACTTCAGATTGCACAGACGCTGGATTGTGAACTTGCTATATTAAAAAGCAACAGTCCTTCCTGCGGAAATAAAAAAGTCTATGATGGAACCTTTGCGGGAAAATTAATAGAGGGACAGGGAATCACGGCTAAGCTTTTAATGGAGCATGGGATTGAAGTGATTTCAGAGGAAGAAGTTCAAAAAGTAGTACTATAATGACTACTTATGGAGTCCATAAATTATATTGATTTTACTTATGAGTCTTAATTGATTATAATTAGAAAGTAATAAGACATTGTAGCAGTTTTGTTACAGTGTCTTTTTTTGTTTAAAAACTAAATATGTGGATACTCTATTAGTATCTGCCACTTTTGAAACAGGAGGAACAAAGATATGGTAAAAGCAATAGTTGGAGCAAACTGGGGAGACGAAGGTAAAGGTAAGATTACAGATATGTTAGGTCAGGAATCAGATATTATTGTAAGATTCCAAGGCGGAAGTAATGCAGGTCATACTATTATTAATCAATACGGTAAATTTGCACTGCATCTGCTTCCATCCGGTGTTTTCTATGATCATACTACTTGCATTATAGGTAATGGCGTAGCTCTTAATATTCCTTATCTATTTAAGGAAATTAATTCCATAGTAGAGAGGGGCGTACCTACTCCTAAGATTCTTGTATCAGATAGAGCACAAATTATGATGCCTTATCATATCCTTTTCGATCAGTATGAGGAAGAAAGACTTGGCGGTAAATCCTTTGGTTCTACCAAGTCAGGTATTGCACCATTTTACTCTGACAAATACGCTAAGATTGGGTTCCAGGTTTCTGAACTTTTTGATGAAGTAGCTCTGAAAGAAAAAGTGGAAAGAGTTTGTGAAATGAAGAATATTATGCTAGAGCATATGTATCACAAACCCCTTATTGATACAAAAGAGTTATACAATACTTTAATAGAATATAGAAATATGGTTGCACCTTATGTATGTGATGTTTCTTCCTATTTGCATGATGCCATCAAAGAAGGCAAAAATATTTTACTAGAAGGCCAGTTAGGTGCTCTAAAAGATCCTGACTTTGGTATTTATCCAATGGTTACTTCTTCTTCTACCTTGGCTTCCTATGGCGCAATTGGTGCTGGTATACCACCCTATGAAATTAAAGAAATCGTAGCAGTTGCAAAAGCTTATTCCAGTGCTGTTGGTGCAGGTGAATTTGTAAGCGAAATCTTTGGAGAAGAAGCTGATGAACTTCGAAGAAGAGGAGGTGATGGCGGCGAATATGGTGCAACCACTGGACGTCCAAGACGTATGGGCTGGTTTGATGCAGTTGCAACTAGATATGGTTGTAGAATGCAAGGCGCAACATCTGTTGCTTTAACTGTATTAGACGTTTTAGGTTATTTAGAAGAACTTCCTGTTTGTGTGGGTTATGAAGTAGATGGCGTTGTAACGAAAGATTTTCCTACAACAGTGAAATTAGCCAAAGCGAAACCAGTTTATGAAGTGCTTCCAGGCTGGAAGGAAGATATCAGAGGCATTACAAACTACGAAGAATTACCTCTTAACTGCAGAAAATATATTGAATTTATCGAAAAAGAATTAGAAGTACCCATCACCATGGTATCAAACGGTCCTGGAAGAGATGAGATAATTTTACGTTAATAAATAGCAAGTAAAAGTAGCCAGTGAAGTTTCGCTGGCTATTTTTTATTTTACAGGAAAGTTCTCTGAACTATCCTGTAAAATAAAAAGCACTCCGTGCAGGATGCGCATGACGCTTAATAGGAAGGGTCACTGATGTGACAGCGCGTCAGCGCTAGAGTCTGGCAATAAAAGCTTGGTGAACCATAACTATGTAGGTTGGATTCACCAAGCTTAAATCAGGCTGGAGATGATTATTAATGGGTACACTCTAATCCTAATTATTCTTTTAATAACGCTAACAGTACCTGTAGTAGTTCGTCATTTTTCTCTGGAGTCATAAAGCAAAAACGAATAAAGGATTCGTCAAGTCCTGGGAAGGTAGAGCAATCTCTAATCATTAGTCCTTTTCGTATGGCTGCCTCAAATACTTGGGAGGAGGTTATATCAGGTTTTAATATTTTTATCAATATAAAGTTTGCGAATACTGGATATACCTTTATATTTTTATTGTTTAAAAGGATGTTCCATATTCGATTTCGTTCTAAGTCTATCAGCGCTTTCGTTGCTTTTATATATTCGGTATCAGTAAACATGATTTCACCGGCAATAGCTGCCAGAGTATTTATGGTCCAAGGATTTTTTCTTTCGTTTATAATTTTTAAGACCTCTAAGTTACTACATAAAGCATACCCTAAACGAAGGCCCGGTGCTGCAAAAAATTTAGAGATTCCTCTTAGAATTATTAAGTTATTATACTCTTTTATAAGAGGAACAGCAGTAATATCCTCCGTATCCGGTGCAAATTCTGCATAGGTTTCATCTACAAGGCAAAAGATTTGGTTCTTCTTACAGACATCAAGAATTCTACGCATTTCCCCCTTTTTAATTGCAGAAGATGTAGGATTATTTGGATTACACAGCACTAACAAACCAAGCTGGGAGTTTAACTGGTTTATTAATTTATCAGTATCCAGTTTAAAATCATGACTCTCATCCAAGTAGAAGTATGAATATTCTCCCCCGGTAAGTCCAATTTCTCTCTCATATTCCGAATAAGTAGGTGCCAAAATTAAGGAATGTTTAGGAGATAGAAACTGTATAAATAAGGAAATAAGTTCAGTTGATCCATTTCCTACTAAGATGTTTTCCATATCAGCGCCCAGGTAAGCCCCAATACTCCTTCTAAGAGAGGTGTATTCTCTGTCAGGATATCCAGTTATAGCATCAATCCGCTCTGAAAGAGTTGCTCTTAATCGTGGCGAAATACCCAGGGGATTTACGTTGGCAGAAAAACTGGTAATATCCTCTTTTTTTATCCCGTACACGTTCTCTATTTTTTCTAAATCACTTCCGTGAAAATGCTCTTTAGGTGCTATCATAATATAATCCTTTCTTAGCAAATTTCTTTCCTTTTATATTCCTTTTGATTATAACATTCCTTCTGTCATTATTAACAACTATATTTCATATTATGAAAATATTTCATAGGAATCATCCTTTATACACAGGAAACTGAATAATCATACTTTTTTTGCAATAGCTTTTAAGACAACTAATAAAGGTATTTGCTGATAGTCCAAAGCACTCAAAAACCTCATATTTAAGGAAGCCTATGTACATTTGCCTATCTTCTTGCTATTGCGCTATACTGTCGATTAGTGTTATAATCATTATAATTAAATTGCCAAAAAATGCAATACAGGATTGAAATAAGTAGGACTGGGTGATAAAGTGAAAGCAAAAGTAGAGCAATTTGCAAATGGAATTTTTGAATATGAGACGCCTCAACTTTTATTATCAGAAGAGGAAATTATACTTACGCTGGATTTAGGGAAATCCTGTGTGGGGGAATTTGTGATTAAAAATACCAAAAATACAGTTATTACTGGTGAGGTTTACTCTTCCAATGAACGTATAAAACTTTCCCAGTATCAATTTAGTGGTACGGACAATATTATCCAGTATGAATTAAAAGGTGAAAAACTAAAAGACAGCGACTCAATAAAAAGTGATATATATATTATCAGTGATTGTGGAGAAGCAAGAATTCCAATGTATATCAATGTAGAGTCACCAAGTCTGCCCTCCTCTATGGGTAAAATAAAGGATTTATTTAATTTTACTAATTTAGCTAAAGTGGATTGGTCCGAGGCGGTGCGTTTATTTAAAACCAAGGAATTCCGAATGTTAATTAAAAGTCAGGATGAAAAGATTCTTCTACAATATGATAATTTATTAAAAAGCAGATCAGGCAGTGGGGCTCTTGAAGAATTTTTAAAAGCAATCAGAAAAAAATTAAAAATTAATTATATCGTAGATAAAAATGTTCTGCATTATGAAGTAGGTAGCGAGAGTTTTATGGATAAAGTGACTCTGATGAAGGATAACTGGGGTTATGAAGAGATTAGAGTCTCTACTGATGCACCATTTCTATCATTAGAACACAAAATTATATGGTCGGATTATTTTGTAGGAAATACATACCCTTTGGAATTTGTTATTCAGCCAAAGTATTTGCGATCAGGTAATAATTTTGGACATATTTATTTAAATTCCATCCATGAATCCATAGTGGTAGATGTTACTTGCCATTATCAGGTAGACCATCACAGAAAACCTGGCAGAAAAGATATAAAGGATAAACTGATCCAATTATCAAATTTATATATCAATTTTCGAAAAAATGTTATAAACCTAAAAGACTATGGAATTAGAGCAAATAAATTGTTGGACCTTTTAATGAAAACAGATCAGGAAAATCATATGGCCTATCAATTAATGCGGTTACATTTGGAGATCATTTCAGGACAAGAGTCAGACATTATCATGAGACTTAACACATTTAAAACAGATGCACTGAACCTGACAAAAGAGAAAGAGCTCTATGTGAGCGCTTGTTTGTATTTAACCGCGCTGGTCTTAAAAGATGAAGTCTCCATACAAGAGGCACTTAAAAGTATTAAAGAATACTATTTGAGAAGTAATGATAACTGGAAGCTGTTATGGTTTTTACTTTACATTGATAAAAAGTATGATAGTAACAAAGTTCAAAAGTTATCGGACATGAAAGAAGCTTACAATCAGGGATGTAATAGTCCTATTATGTATTTTGAAGCTGTGACTATCTTAAATGAAGAGCCAGTTTTGCTACATGAATTATCGGAGTATGAACTCCAGGTATTATATTGGGCAATTACCAATGATTACTGTAATGAGGAATTAGCGCGTCAATTTACATATCTTGTTGGAAAAAAGAAGAACTTTAATAGATTATATTTAGAGGGCCTTTCTGCCCTTTATGATAAATTTCATACAAAAGACATTTTAACTGCCATATGCAGTCTGTTAATTAAGGGTCATAAAAGAAACAGCAAGTATTTTAATTGGTTTCTGCTGGGTGTAAAAGAACAGCTTAGAATAACAGAACTGTATGAGTATTATATGTATACCCTGAATGAAGAACTGGGTCAGGAAATACCCCAACCCGTATTACTTTATTTTATTTATAACAGTAATTTAAGTGACAGGAAAAAAGCGTATCTTTATGCTTATGTAATCAAAAACAAAGAAGCTATTCCTTCCCTGTATCATACCTATTATAAGAAAATAGAGCATTTGGCATTAAAATTCTTAAAAGACCATGTTATAAACAGAGATTTGGCTTGTATTTATGAGGCAGTAATAAAAGAAACTGGCATCACGCCTGAAATTGCAAAAGAGTTGCCAGAGGTTATGTTCAAATATGAAATAGGTTGTAATAACAGAAACATAAAAGGTGTCTTTATTGTATATAAGGAATTAGAGGGTGAGAGATACTATCCATTTATAAATCAAACAGCTACAATCGATATTTTTACAGAAGATTATGAGCTGGTTTTTGTAGATTACTATGATTATAAATATACTAAAACCATAGAATATACACTGAATAAGCTTATGGACTATGAAAGTTTTGTGAAAGAATGTGTTAAATTTAATAGTAGTCCTATGCTTTTATTAAATCTAGCAGGTAAGGCACTCGCTTATCAGAAGTTTGATGAAGAGTCCCTAATCGTAAGAGAACGGTTATTAGCTGTCAAAAATCTAAATACAGAGTACTATAATTACATTTTATTAGATCTGTTACAATATTATTATGATAATTTTAGGACAGATGATATGGAGAGATATTTAGATTTTATTGATATTCATCTGCTTAAAAAAGAGGACAGAAATAAAGTTATTGAATTATATTTAATCAGAGACCATTATGACAAGGCAGTTCAGGCAATCAAAGATTTTGGGTATGAGAACATTCAGTTGAATAAATTGTTTAAGCTTTTTACCCACTTATTTACCATGAACAAAGATGAGAAAAAGGATGATTTACTGGTTGAGTTAGCTTATCATATATTTTTACAGGGAAAATATAATGAGGAAATTCTTTTATATCTTTCAAAGTATTACAAAGGTTCAACCGGTGAAATGTATAGAATATGGGAAGCCTGTACAGCATTTGAATTAGATATGTTATGGTTAGAAGAACGATTGTTAATCCAAATGTTATATACCGAGGACTATATTGTGAATTCCTTTGCCGTATTTTTAAGATATTATCAAAATGGAACCAATCATAAACTAATCAGAGCTTATTTATCCTATCATGCCTATAAGTATCTGGCAATGGGAAGAATAATCAGAACAGAACTTTTTGATATTATGAAGAAAGAGCTGGTTTACGAAGAGAATGATATCTGTATGATGGCTCTGTTAAAGAAGCTTTCTAATGAAGA
>DALYNO010000055.1:0-12466 GCA_031975295.1 Anaerocolumna sp.
AAATATTAAATATTTTTAGATTAAACTATTGACATTTCTTAGCTGGACTTAAGTAGATCTAGATATTATCTTATCTGCTTAAGAGGGGTGATATAATTTTATGAAGAGGAAGATTCCTAATTCGCCTCTTCTATTATGATTGAAGAGGATTCTATTTTTTTTTCATAATAACTAACTTCATCATTGGGTAATTAATAACAACCTGCACCACAATATTAACCCCATTGGCAACAGTAGCGGATAGGCCGCCGGTATACGGTCTGATGAGTGCAATAACATGAGGAGGTAACCAAATTGAAATAATACCTGCAAGAGATACAGTTAAGATATACCAAGGCAAAACTTTGGAAATTTTACAAGTAGCGCCAAATACAACTTTTCTCTGTACAAAAAAATTAACTATTTGAGAACAAATATATGCTAATAAAAAGGCAAGAAAACCACCTAAACCTCCATTATCTCTTGGATAAGTAAAAATAAACCAGGAAAAGTCTTTATGTGCAAGGGTATTAAATAATATGCCGTTACCTAACCACAACACGCAAAAATTGGTAATAGTCGCAACATTACTCATAATATTAAATAATATAAATTCATATAAATCTGGATGCTTTTCTTTCCAAAGTTTTATCTTAGCTATCATATTTTCTTACCATTCTTTCCAAGATTTATTTTGCTTTTGTTTGAAAATGCCTTAATTAGATGGGATAACCCCCTAAAAAATTTACCGTTTACCATCATTATGATTCCATCTACCATAGCCATATCAATTAGACCGCCAGTCATTTTGGCGATTCCTCGAAAGGGCATATTATAGATGAATAAAAGATTCAAGTTTGGCTTGCCTTTTTGCTCACTCTTCTCTTTTAAAGCGGTAAGAACTTTATATACGAATCTAGCCAGCAAACTTTTGGCATAATAAAGTTGGCAAATTGCATCATTAACACCGATTAACCCATCTTTATTCCATTTACTGTCTGGTATGGCGTGATTAAGGAGATGAGCAAATTGCTTATCATCTATATTTGTAATACTGCCAGAGAAATAGGAAGGCAGCTCTTCTTTCTCATATGGCGGTTTAGCATTGGTTCCTTCTACCAGTATATCAGAATTTAGTACCATTTCATGAGCATTAATTCCGATAGAGATGGTATAAGTACCACCTTCAACTTCCCACTTCTGTGAAAGAATATTATAGTATCTAAAGGCTTTGTCATCCAAAGAGATGGTAATCTCCTTCTCTTCTCCTGTTTTTAAGAACACTTTTGTAAAACCTTTCAATTCTCTAACAGGCCTGAAAATGTCATCAGATTGTTTGCTGACATAAAGCTGTGCTATTTCCGCACCATCATAAGTTCCGGTATTTTTAATTTTAAAGGATACTTGGTTATCTAAAATCTTTATATCGGAGTAGGAAAAAGTAGTATAACTTAAACCATAACCAAAAGGAAACAGTACTTTTTTATTTACAGTTTCATAATAGCGATAGCCTACATATAAACTTTCTCTATATTCACTGGTGCTCTCCCTTCCCGGGAAGTAATGAATAGTTGAATTATCTTCATATTTTAGAGGATATGTTTCATTTAATTTACCAGAAGGAGTGTAAGAACCATTCAGTATATCCAGTACAGCGCTGGCACCTGCCTGGCCATTTAAATACCCATGCACTATGGCCTTGACATTATGTATCCAAGGCATTTCCATAGCTGAACCAGCTGAAAGAACTACGATAATATTTTCATTTACTTTGGCAATCGCTTCGATTAAGTCAATCTGATTTTTAGGCATTTGCATATGACTGCGGTCCATACCTTCTGATTCACTGATTTCATCTAATCCAGCATAAATAATTACATAATCAGAAGAAGCTGCAGCTAACTTGGCTCTGTCAATTAGCTTATCATCAGTCTTTTTATTTCTTTCGTACCCCATTTCATAGGAAGACATAATCAGTCCACTATTTTGAAATTCTTGTAAGGTTGTTTCTAATCTGGTAGGGTTAACTAATGATGATCCTGCGCCTTGATAACGCGGCTTCTCAGCAAAATGGCCAAGTACAGTAACCTTAGAGCCTTTCTTAAGAGGAAGAATTTGGTCTTCGTTTTTCAAAAGTACAATACTTTCTCTTGCTACCTGTCTGGCAAAGTCATGATGTTTATTTACATCAAAATGGGTATCAGCACCTTTTTGCACAGCATTATGGGTATCTAAAATGACTGACAGTAATTCATCAACTCTTTGATTCAAAACATCCTCAGTCAGGCTTCCATGTTTAATAGCATCAAGTATTTCTTTAGCTCCTACTTGACCTGTGGAGGGCATCTCCAAATGACTTCCATTTTTTACTCCGATAGCATGATCGTTACTTCCACCCCAGTCAGATACTACCATACCTTCAAAGCCCCACTCATCCACTAATATTTCTTGCAATAAGTGTTTACTTTCATTGGCATATTCACCATTGATTAAGTTATAAGAAGACATAATTGCTTTTGCCTTACCTTCTTTTACGGCTATCTCAAAACCTGTGGTATAAATTTCCCGAAACGTACGTTCATCTACTATAGAATCATTAGACATTCTTCGCAGTTCTTGATTATTGGCTGCAAAATGCTTAGGGCATGCTGCTATCCCTTTGCTTTGTATGCCACGTATATATGCGGCGGCTATCTTTCCTGAAAGATAGGGATCATCACTAAAATATTCGAAATTTCTACCACATAAAGGACTTCTTTTTATATTGAGTCCTGGGCCTAAAATAACCGCCACTCCCATGGATAAAGCTTCTTTGGCAAGATAGTTTCCTAATTCCTCACTAAGGGTAATGTCCCAGCTGTTAGCAACGGTTGCCGCAGTAGGAAAACATGTTGCTGGTAAACTGGCATTTAAGCCTAGATGATCTGATGCACCTGCTTGCTTTCTAAGTCCATGTGGTCCATCTGCTAAAAATATGGATGGCACCCCGATATCATCTAGTGAGACTGTGCTCCAAGTATCTTTACCAGACATCATTAGGGCTTTCTCTTCTAAACTCATTTTATTAATGAATGATTGATTTTTTAACATGTTTAGCCTCCGTACAAATTAATTCAGTCCTATGTAAGATACATAATATCACATTAGGATAAAAAATGTATCAGATGGCATATTTTGTTCTTTTTATGGCATAAACTGCAACTCATCTAAAGGTACTTCATTTTATCTGCTTTGGATTCTTTTAATAAACGGGTAAATTCAGGTGGAATAGGTATTACAATTTGAAGCATAAATATCTCATTATCCAGATTGGTGTATAAAGTACCACCATATTTTTCAGTTAAATGTTTCATACTAATTAATCCAAAGCCATGATACCCAAAATTTTTTTTAGTGGTAACGGGAAGTCCATCTTCAATACGAAGGTTTCCTTCATAATAATTATTAGTCTGGATACAGAGAAAACCACCATTAGCGGAAATATTAAAACTAATGACTCTTTTCTCTGGATCTTGATGTTTGCTGACACTTTCAATTGCATTATCTAAGGCATTTCCAAGCAAGGCATAAATATCTAATGTACTCATGAAATCCAATTGATTGGCATCGATAATACAGGATAGTCGAATATGGTGCTTTTCACAATAAAGACTTTTTTCCGAAAGGATGGTATTTAAAACTTCATTTTCTGTTTTTAATACTGTATCATATATCATGATGGAATTTTCAACTTCATCAATATACTTGTCCAGTTCTTCAGTTCTGGCTTCTTTTAATGCCTGAATCTGATGTTTTAGATCATGACATTTATGATTAATCATATCTATATTTTCTTTGGATAGATTATACTGTTTCTGTCTTTCATGTAGAATTTGATTGACAATCTCTTTCTCTTTGTTAAGGGTACTAATTCGGAATATACTAAATTGTACAACCAAAACCAAAGTACAGTTAAAAAAATCCGAAGTTGCGCCCTGATAATTAACTTGGCTATAGTCTGTTGTTCCATTTAAGAATATGTCCTGACATAAAAATGCTGAGAAAAATAAAGAAATAAGCATTAGAAGAAAATATAGTATTGTTTGTATCCGGTCTTCAAATAAAATTCCACCACAAGCTTTTAATTTCGTTGCAAATGTACGTGCAATAAAGTAATACCAGAGGAAACAAGTCAAAGCACATATACAAATGTACAGAAATAGATTACTTCGTAAATCGCGCCAAATACCCATAGCAATTACTTCATTAACAACAATATACTCTATATGCTGCACGGAGTAACCTGCTATTCCCATAAATAAGGCATCACTTAAAGTGATTTTATAACAAAGGTATATATGAATAAGTGAAAGTATAACCAGAAATATATACCAAGAAATTGATACGGTTCTTACAAGATAGGTATTATCTAACTCCACTACATAATTACGTATAGGTATATATGATATTGCTAATGTAATTAATAAAAAATGACCTAAGAAACTTTTTATCCAGAAGTTACTTTTTCTTTTAGCAAAGGACCATACAAAAAGCTGCTCTGCCAAAATAAGTTCAACAATATAACGTAATTCTTCAAATATATCAAGTGCACTCACTACCTGATACCTCCTACATACCTTGCAAAGGCAGTCAGAAATTCATTTTTTTTGTTCCGACTTATTTGCAGATCATTCCCATTTAACTTTACTGTGTTACCTCTTATGGATTCTACATATTTTAAATTCACAAGATAGCAATGATTACTTCTAACAAAATGATATTCTAAAAGATCTGCTTCCACCTCTTTCATTACACCTCGAACTGTGTAATCTCCATTTACAGTATGATATATCAGGTAATGACGAATTACCTCAATATAATAAATATCAGAAACATGAATATGAACTACACTGTCTTGGGTATTCAATATCAATTTCTTATCTTGATTTCGTACAATATAACGCATGGCTTTTTGCAGCTTTAGAACAAAATCAGGATAAGAAACTGGTTTGATTACAAAATCTACAGCCTCTACTTCATATCCATTAATTGCATATTGAGCCATGTTCGTAATAAACATCAAAACCACCCGGCTATCTATTCGTCGAAGTTCTTTTGCAGTCTCTATGCCATTAAGCCCTGGCATTTCAATATCCATAAGCACCAAATCATAATCACTGCTGTATGTGGTCAAAAAATCATTTGGATTATTAAATACTGATACATTTAAAGAACAATGAAATTCCTCTTCATATCGTTTTATATAGCCTTTTAGTAATTCAGTAATCTTTAATTCATCATCAACTACAGCTAGTTTCATCATTACCTCCAAAAACTTGTATTGAAATATAGAAAGACAGAGCTGCTTAAATAAAGTTCAAATCTACATCAAAACTTTATTATGCGACAGCCCTATCGAATCTAATCATTATACTACATAATAATGGGTATGCATAATGAATTTATATATTTTAAAGTAAAGGAGTTTAAAATAAATTCGCAGCTAATTAAGTTTACTTTTCTATCGTCTTTTTTCTTTGTTTCACTAATTTAGTTGTTATGAGGATAGTAGTTAATATAACCAAGAAGCCTGCTATCATATCAAGAGCCATTAAGCCCTTCTTCCATAGAGGCATAATTACAACTAATTTGCTATCTACAGATAAACCATTCATTGCATTGCTGTTACTAATCGCATAGACAACATTTTTAGCCGCTTTTTGCATATTGGTAATTACAGTAGGGGTCATATCTTTATCAGGTAATACCCATAGGGTAGCATCTGTATTTAACCATAAATCAGTACCTGCCTCTAAGCCTTCTCTTAAATCTTCGTAAGCGAAGACAGAGAATGATGCCTGGTCGGTTACAACCATACCTTCAAATCCCCATTCCTCTCTTAAAGTAGCAGTCATTAGTCCATAATGGCCACCTGACCAGCGAGAGCCAATTCTGTTCATACTAGCCATCATACCATGTGCATTGCCTTCTCTCACAGATGCTTCAAATGGTAATAAGTATATTTCACGAATTGACTGTTCATTGGCATAGATTGCACCACCTACACGGTTAGTCTCTTGATCATTTAATGCAAAATGTTTCACTGTTACTACAGCACCTTTTGATTGTGCACCAAGTACAGTTCTTGCAGACATTTGTCCTGAAAGATAACCATCTTCTGCATAATATTCGAAATTCCTGCCGCTGTAAGGTGAGCGGTGTATATTACAAGCAGGTGCGTACCACACAGCTACATTAAGTGCTAAACTATCTTCTCCAATACATCTTCCAAATTCTTCTGCTAATTCTTTATTCCAGGTAGAAGCTAATACTACAGCTGGCGGATATGAGGTTCCACTCTCACCTCCTACTAATGTTCCTGAAATACCTGCTGGTCCGTCTTTATCCACTGTTGCAGGTAATTGAATGGATTCAATGTTTGAGGTTGCATAACCTCCAATTCGAACCAACTTATCAAGGTCATCCACAGACATCTGTGCTATAAGATGGTCCCAAATCAAATCTGTAAAATCTGCACCAATTAAAGTTGCTACATTTAATTTACCAAACTCATCATTTACAGTTCCCGTTACAGGATTTACAGTATTGTTATCTTCATTAAATGATATCTCTAAGTCCTTTAATAATTCTTCTGTGGCAGTTAAGTTACCATCTGCATAGGTAGTTGGCCAAGTGCCAGTCCAGTTACTTCTGCTTAAATAAGTGTAGTTAGTATCATAATGATTCATATCTGCTTCATCAAATTGATTTGTAACGGGATTGCCAGTAGTTTGAGAGAAAGCATAGGTTTTAATGTCAGGGGTATCTATATTTATTTTAGTGGTATTTGCTTTATTGCCCTCATAATCCATACCATCAGCAGTTGTTTTACCTTTTGCCGCCAATATGTTATTCAGTGCATCATGAGCATTATGGCCTGCTGAAATGTAATAGTCTCCCGCATCAACAATGTATGTTTTGTAACCCTTAGCATCATAAGTCTTAAAGCTTTCCTTTTCCACAGAAATGGTTACAGTTTCATTCTCTCCTGCAGAAAGTACAGAGGTTTTCGCAAAACCTGCCAATTCCACAGAAGCTTTTTCAATGCTGTTCGCTTTGTCATATTCAGTGTATGGAGACTGCAAATAAACTTGAACGATATCTTTTCCAGCAATCTCACCAGTATTGGTGACAGTAACAGACACTTCAAATGTATCCTTCGTTTCTTTTATCTTATAATTAGACCATTCAAAATCCGTATAGGATAAACCATAACCAAAAGGAAATTGTACCTGGGTCGTATAGTCATAATTTCCTTTCTCTTCATTACCAAGGACAACATCTTCATACCTGGTTTCGTAATAAAGGTATCCTACATAAATACCTTCACCATAAACCATATAAGTGTTTCCACGATCAACTTCACTGTTTGCAATGGTATAATTACCAAAGTTAGCCATACTAGGAGCACTTAAAGAGTTATAGGCATAAGTATCAGTAAGAGCACCTGATGGATTAATGGAACCGTTTAACACGTCACCAACCCCATAAGCACCTGTTTCACCTAAGGCGCCAATCCATAAACATGCATCAACATCATATTCCTCTAAAAAGTTTAATTCCATGGCATTCTGTGTGTTTAAAAGTACAATTACATTATTAAAATTATTACATGCCATCTCAAGCATTGCTCTTTCATTCTCATCTATCTGCAGATAAGTATAACCGGTATCCAGTGGTGCTGTTGAAAGATCAGAACTTTCACCGCCAGAACGTCCTATCACTACTACAGCTGCATCGTTATATGCAGCAAAACTTTGCTTTACTGAATCTGTGTATACTTTTGCTGGAACTTCATTTACAGCAAAAGAGCCCTGGCCATACACATCAGGAGTTTGCTTTCTATAGGATGAGCCTTCGCCTTTTTCGTAAAAATCCCAGAGGGTTTTATTAACTTCAAATTCAGCTTTATCAAAAGCGGCTCTTAGATCAATTGCCTTAGAGGAATCTACAGAACCTGCTCCCCCGCCACCGTATACAGGATCAACGCTATCTTGTCCAAATACACTGATTTTAGCACCTTTTGTTAGGGGAAGTACATTGTTCTCATCTTTTAATAGTACAATACCTTCACCTTCAATTTGTGTGCCAATTTCTTGCAGATGTTTCACCCGTTCTTCTTCCGAGGTAAAATTGCTGGTATAGTAATCAGATGCTTCTCCCTCGGAAGATATGATTTTTTGATTAGACTGATTGAAGTATACAGAGATAAGATTCTGATACTTTAGTGCGTAATAATTGCCCACTACAAGGCCAATTACCAATGCAGCACATAATACATAGCAAATAGTTGCCTTTATGGCGCTGATATGTTTTTTTCCTTTCATGATTTCCTCCCGTTTATAAATTCTAACTTACACGGGAAGTATATCACGTAGACATAATTAGTTGGATTATTAGGCATATCTTGTATTTAGTTAGGCATATCCTGATAACATTTGTAAGAGCAATTAACTTGCATGGTCTTTTCACTGAAAGTAACAATTACAGGCTTAGAAAATCCAGTGACTACATTAGCTTTATGAATTTGGATTTCAAATACATCTAGCAATTCACCAATAGCTTCTATGGTTTCATCAAATCCTGGAATTCTCTTAATAAAGTGTTCCTTCATATCATCTAATGAACAATTGCTTTTGATTACTGTGGCATATTTAGAGCGCACATGAGGGATCTCATCCTCTGTAGGAATTGTTGTGAATGCTATATTCTTGTTTTGAATAAATTCTTCAACTTTTGGATTATTACGATTAGATGTAAAAAAAAGCACACCTGGTTTTTCCCTATCATACACGAAATTTACAATTCTTACATTGGGTTTATTATCCACTGAGGTTGCCAATGCTAATTCCTTTGCTTTATCTAGTACTTCATAAAATTCTTTCATATTTACTTCCTCCTGTTTATTAAATAATTTACTTCTATAAACTAACATATAAATGTTGACATCATTATGTCAGCATTTTAAAATAAAAGATGCATAAAGTAAAATAATAAGTGAAAGGCAGCCCAGTGGTCAATAGGACGGCAAGGCTGTTATATCTAGGTGTAAAATGAAAACAGATCGTTTAATATCCATAATTATGATTCTTCTAGAGAAAAAGAAAATAAGTGCTAAGGAATTAGCAACTATGTTTGAAGTTTCTTTAAGAACAATATATAGAGATATTGATGCAATTAATTTGGCTGGGATACCTATTGCTGCCACTCCTGGTGTAAATGGGGGATTCTATATTATGGAAGCCTATAAAGTAGATAAGAAAGTATTTTCAGCATCGGATATTGCAACTCTTCTAATGGGACTTGGGAGTATATCAACAATGATGGGGGGCGAAGAATTAACTGGAATACTTGCCAAAATTAAAACCCTCATTCCAGCTGAGCAATCCGATGAGATTGCTTTTAAGTCTAACCAGGTATATATTGATTTAAAACCCTGGAAAGGGAATGATATATTGTCACAAAATATGGAAAGTATCAAATCTGCGATGCAAAAACAAGTTATCTTAACATTTGATTATTCTGACCGAAAAGGAATCATAAGCGCAAGGAAAGTAGAACCCTATCGATTAATGCTAAAGGGAAATCATTGGTATTTGCAGGGTTATTGTTATAATAGGGAGGATTTTCGTTTATTTAAGCTATCAAGAATAGAGTCGCTTACTCTCCTTGATGAAAAGTTTGTGCCAAGGGAATTACTTGAATTTACCCAAGACTTCAGTGAAAAAATGGCTCAAAAACAATCGAATGTATTACTTCGAATTCATGAATCCATAAAAGATAATGTGCTGGATTACTGTAATAGGGATCAGATAAAGCCTTGTGGTAAGGAACATTACTTAGTGAGCTTACCATTTATTGCTGATGATACCGGCTATAATCTTTTATTTAGCTTTGGTCATAAATGTGAATGCTTAGAACCCCAAGCGGTCAGAACAGAAATGCTTCAGAGAATTAGAACTTTAGCGCTACTATATGAGAACAAGTAATGAAATGGATTCATTTATGAATAAGTAAATCTAAACAATTATATATAAGGTAGTAACCTGGTGTTATAATATCTGCTTTATACAAAGGAGTTTTAATGTCGAAATCAACATATAAAAAACGTAATATCGTATGCATCATGTTATTAATCTTTTTCACTACAAGTACTATATGGCAGGGGATTCAAGAAAGAATTGAAAATAGAAAGTATAAACCAACAGGAATTTATATAAATACTGGTACTTATGATGCCAGTTGTTATGTAAGGGGTAAGGGAAAGCATACATTTGTTTTTATTACAGGGTCAGGAACACCAAGCGCCTACACCGATTTCTATTATTTGCAAGAAGAATTAAGCCAATACGGACAAACAATCTCCTTTGATCATGCTGGTTTTGGATGGAGTTCTAAAACAAATGAGAAACGTAATATAGATAATCAGGCAGCTGAACTGACTGTACTTATTAATGCTTTCATTACAAAAGATAGTCCAGTTATTTTAGTCTGCCATTCCTTAGGTTCCTTGGAAGCAATCCGATTCTCTCAACTTAACCGAGACAGAGTCGCTGGTATCATATTTCTTGACGGAGGCAGTCCAGAATATTATAGTACCGCCTCTGAATTTACGTCTATTCTTCTTAACAGAACAAGTGCAATATTAAGAATTTCCGGTATTAACCGTATCTTAGGAGAGCTTGATGTCTTATTGCCTTTTTATGGTGAAAATGTGAGGAACATAAGCCTTAATAAAAAACAACAAGAAATTGATAAAGCTATGTACTATAAATATCTAGGTGCTACATTTAATAGGAAGAACTTAAAGCTAATAAATGAAAATGCAGAAAAAGTCCTTGAACAAGGGAATATAGGTAATATTCCTATACTTATCCTATCTTCTGACAGTGGAAAAGAATGGTCACACGTACAAGAACAATTAGGAAATTGGTCAACAAACAGTAAGCAAATAGATATAAAAGGTGCTGGCCATTATCTTCACTGGACAAATTACAAGGATGTCATTGATAACATTAAGTCATTTACTTCTTCATTAGATCTTATATCTTAAAATCCCTTAAACATAATCAGTAAGTGATTCTTTGATTTTATGAATAATACATTTAATGATGTCATTAAAAACATCATAAATACAGAGTAAAAAACCGACTAAAGCCAACAAGCAAAAAACTATATATGGTGTTGTTATTCCCATTCCAAGTAATGCACCTTCCAATCCATCAATACCATTATAATTCGTTTGATTTAGACCAGCTAGGACAGTGAATATGATTACTCCTATTAATCCCCAGGAAAACATAATTACACCCAAAATAAACCTTTTCAATGTTTTGTACCTCCAAATCTCTGATTCTATTGTATAGAAAGATTATATCATTATTAGTTATATTTGGAAATATGGAATTAAAACTATTCAATTGTTAAAAGCGTGAAAAAATATTCTCACGCTTTTTTTATTTTATTGAAAGTTCCCTGAACTATCCTGTAAGTCAGTCATTAATCAAAGATACATTAATTTAATCATTGGAGCTAAGATATGGTATTATAATTTCCACTTTTGTACCAATACCCAACTCACTACTAAGCTGAATACCATAGATATCTCCATAATGTAATCGAACTCTTTGATGCACATTACTAATTCCAATATGAGTTGTTTTGATAGTTTCAAAATCGTCTAAATTATGAATAATATCTTCTAATTTATTACTATCAATACCCAGTCCATCATCTTCTATTAAAATAGAAATTGTATTATCATCTTTTCTTTGAATGGTAATCCAGATGTTACCAATGCCTTCCTTAGATTCCAAACCATGGACGATTGAATTCTCAACAACAGGCTGCATAATTAAAGGTAAAATTAATTTATTTTCCAGTGCCTTATCAATATCAATATGATACTGTATACGCTCTCCAAAACGATATTGCTGAATCCTTAAATAGTATTCCAAGAACTTTAGCTCCGATGTGATTGTAACCTCACTGCTACCAACTTGCACACTGTTTCTAAGTATTTTAGCTAACATTTTAACCAGTTCTTCGATATCACTTTCTCCACTTGATCTGGCTTTCATTCTTATGGTTTCTAAGGTATTATACAAGAAATGAGGATTAATCTGACTGGCTAGCATTTTAAATTCTGCATCTCTTTGTCTTGTTTTCAGACGTTCTTTTTGGAGCTGCTCTTCATATACCTCTGAGATAAGACTTTGAATGCTGGATATCATAGTATTCAAATATTCATATAATGTACTTATTTCATCATTACCTTTTAGCTTTTTCTCAAGTTCAAAATTACCAGAAGCTGCTTTTTGCATTTGCCTGCTGAAATAATTAACTCGTAGGCTAAAGGATTTGGAAAATAATATAATCATAAGTGCAGACACTGCAATACTTAAGAGATAAAATAACTCACTCTGATTACTTTTATTAGAGGCTTCTT
>DALYNO010000056.1:0-7337 GCA_031975295.1 Anaerocolumna sp.
GTTTTAGTGCAAGGTATTATAGATGCTTATTTTGAAGAAGATGATGCCCTTATACTAGTGGATTATAAAACAGATGCCATATCTGAGGGAGAGGATGAGCAAAAGTTAATCAAGAGATATAAAATCCAGCTGGCTTACTATCAAAAAGCTTTGGAACGACTCACAAATAAAAAAGTAAGGGAGAGTATCATCTATTCATTTGCTCTATCCAAGGAGATTTTTTTGTAATAAATGTATAAAAATATTTGTTTTAGGAAATTAGAATTATTATGTAGAAATATATTTAAATATGTAGAAATATATGGTATAATAAAGGTATATACAAAACGTACAAATATATATATAAAATATCCATAATTTTGTGCAATATGTTCTAAAGTGAGTATGTTATACAAAAGAAAAAATAAAACTGCATACGCATGGAAGCAAAAGGAGTATTCGATGAGAAAAGGAAAGCAATTAACTTTGGGGAAAGAACTGAAAAATCAAAAGGGAGAAAGAAAATTACCTTTCTTTAAAAAACTTTCAAAAAAGAATAATCTTAACAATGCCACAAAAGAAGTTAAGCAAAAAAAAGATAAAGTGCTTAAGGACTTAGAGGAAAAGAGGAATTTATTTGACCAATTAAGGGGCATTCGTACTAAAATCCTAGGTGCTTTTATGATACCTGTTATCTTAATGGGTGTATTTGGTGTTGTGTCCTATCAGAAATCATCTGAAGCAGTAATAACCAATTATGAAGCCAATACTGTTGAAACCTTAAGTGCTGTCAGTAACTATCTGGATCTTGGACTGGATTCCGTAATGGACAAAATGGTTGAACTGATGCTCAGTGATAATTTAGGTAATTACTTTTTAAGAACCAATAAGCAAGATACTTTAGAAGATTATCAAAAATTTAAAAAACTGCAAAAGGATACTTATGTAATTGGTGAAACCAATAAGTTTGTTAAGAACGTACATATTATGGCAGATATCGGTAATGGAGTATCCACACTGGGTACTGCACCAAAAGATTTGTATGACCAGTTTATCACCAGTGATCAGGGTAAGGCTATATTGGAAAGCAAAAATAGATATAACTGGAGAGGTTATCATGACTTTTTAGACGAACTATTAAAAATTGATAATTCCAGCTATGCAATTTCTTTGATTGGTACAATGCCAAGTATTGATGGGTATATAGTGATGGATATATCCTCTAAAGAATTACTAAAAGCATTTGAAGATATTAATTTAGAGAATGGTACTATTGTAGGATTTGTTTCAGCGGATGGTAGAGAGACTATAGTAAATGAGGATATTGAAAATGTTTTTATAGGTACTAAGTTTTATAAATCAGCCGAGGCTTCAGCAGAAGAAAAAGGTAATTCTTATGTAGAATATGATGGCGATGATTATTTATTTACATACAGCAGGGTAGGTGATACAGGCTCAATGGTATGTGCCCTTATTCCAAAAGCATATATCTTAAAACAGGCTGAAAGTATTAAGAACCTGAATATAGTATTTGTAGCGATTGCAGGTTTGTTTGCTATTATTTTAGGTACTTATATAGCAGGAGGTATTGGCACAGCAATTGGAAGGTTAATGAAATCTATTGCAACAGCAGCCAAAGGTGACTTAACGATAGAATTCCATACGAAAAGACATGATGAGTTTAAATTCTTATCAAAAGGTCTTACAAACATGACTACAAGTATGCGAAACTTAATTGGTGAAGTTGCAGTGGTAGGCGGAAAGGTAACCAATTCAGCAGATTCTTTATCTGCCACTTCTGAACTTATTTTAGCAGCTACCAAGGATATCTCAATTACCATTGATGAGATAGAAAAAGGTGTAGTACAGCAGGCAGAAGATACTGAGAACTGCTTAACCCAAATGTCTAAGTTATCAGATAAAATTAATCAGGTTTATGATAATACCTATGAAATTGAAAAAATTGCTGGGGATACAAAAGGCGTTGTAGAAAAAGGCATTGTTATCATAGATGAACTAAATAATAAGACAAAAGCAACTGCTGATGTTACACAAGTTGTGATAAAAGATATTGAAGATTTAGAAATTCAGTCCAGAAATATTGGGAACTTTGTTGAGATGATTAATGAAATTGCTTCTCAGACGAATCTGTTATCCTTAAATGCTTCAATTGAAGCTGCGAGAGCAGGAGATGCTGGAAGAGGATTTGCAGTAGTTGCAGATGAAATTAGAAAGCTTGCAGATCAATCAGTACAAGCCGTTAGTCAGATTCAAGGTATTGTAAGTGCAATTCAAGGCAAAACCAAAGGAACAGTAGTATCTGCTAAACAAGCAGAAGAAATAGTAGAATCACAAACTGCCTCCTTAAAACGAACAATTCGTGCCTTTGAAGATATTAATACTTATGTAGAAAAACTTGTGACTAATCTAGAAGACATTTCTCATGGAGTGAAAGGTATTGAATCTGCTAAGGAAGATACACTAGAAGCAATCAGTAATATATCAGCTGTATCACAGCAGACCGCAGCAGCCTCTGAAGAGGTTAGTGCAACTGCAAATGGACAGATTAGTAGTGTTGAAAGGTTAAGTAATGCTGCTTTGGAATTAGCAGGTGATGCAAAAACTTTAGAAACAGCTATTAAAATATTTAAAATATAGTGCATATTTTAAGTATGAAACAATAAATCAAGGCTACACTTAATATAGAATACTAATTGGGACTGTTTGACGATGAAGCTTATCGATGAAAACAGTCCCTTGTTAAAATCTAGAAAGGGTGTATAATAGAATGAGTAAACCAAAGAAAGAAAATGAAATAATTGCCATAGAAGATATGTCCCCCAATGAAAAAATGAAATATGAGATTGCTACAGAGTTAGGACTTTTAGATAAAGTTAGAGAAAGTGGATGGAAATCCTTATCTGCAAAAGAAACTGGTAGGATTGGGGGGATTATGACAAAAAGAAAGAAACAAATGCGAATGGAGGAGCCGAATAAGGAAGTGTGAAAAAAACACTTTCCCACTGAGAATTGCATTCGAAAATGAATGCAAGCACTCATTTTCGGAACATGGCGTTCAGTGTGAAAGAAAAATCTTTCCCACTGAGGATTGGGTTTGAAAATGAATGCAAGCACTCATTTTCGGAACAAGGCGTCAGTGTGAAAGAAAAACCCTTTCCCACTGAGGATTGCGTTTGAAAATGAATGCAAGCACTCATTTTCGGAACATGACGTCAGTGTGAAAGAAAAACCCTTTCCCACTGAGGATTGCATTCGAAAATGAATGCAAGCACTCATTCTCAGAACATGGAGGCATATTATGAAGAGGAAGCTTTTATTTATCTATAATCCACTTGCCGGAAAAAGTAAAATAAAGAACTGGCTTTCAAGTATAATAGAGAATTTTGTAAGAAATGATTACGAGGTAGTTATTTATGCTACCGCTGGAAAAAAAGATGCAAAAAAAATAGTTATGGATTGTCTTAGCAGAGATTCCTATGACTTGGTGGTATGTTCTGGAGGAGATGGTACATTAAATGAAATAATAAGCGGTATCATGAATTTTGAGAATAAACCCAATATTGGTTATTTACCTTCTGGAACAACCAATGATTTTGCAATCAATTTGAAGTTGCCAAAGAATCTGCCTAAGGCTGCCCAGATAGCCCTAAGTGGGGAAGCATTTCCATGTGATATAGGTGTAATTAATGGGGAATACTTTACATATACGGCTGCTTTTGGTTTATTTACGGATGCATCGTATGAGACACCTCAGACATCTAAGAATATTCTAGGACGCATGGCATATATTTTGGAGGGAATTAAACGTCTTCCAAATTGGAAATCCTATCAGATGGAAATAACTTGTGGAGATCGTGTGATTTCAGATAATTTTATATATGGTATGGTTACGAATTCTGTATCTGTAGGCGGATTTAAGAACTTAACAGGTAAAGGCGTTCTTTTAGATGATGGACTTTTTGAAGGAATTTTCATTAAAACACCTCAAAATGTAATGGAGTTTCAAGGGGTAATTAACGATCTTTTGAAAGGGCATTTAAACAGCGAGCATATTTATTCTTTGCCAGTCAAAGAAATTCTAATCACCAGTCAAGAGATGGTTCCCTGGTCCATAGATGGAGAGTATGGCGGAGAATACCAAACCATTCATATTTCTAATATACAAAAAGCCATTACTATTATAAGAAATAATCAAGAATAGTCATCTAATTATGTATTATATAATGATTGAGCCGATAACTATAATCTGCCATAAGTTAGACCTAAAAGTCTTGGCAGAGTATGGTTATCGGCTTGATTTTTATTTGACCCTCTAAGCTTATTCTATATGGAACGAGAAGATGACTCACCATCTCTGTTAACTAATCAAGTCAGATGATTTTCCATACTTTTATACGAAGAGCGTTGGAAATAATTACATCATATTTTTATGCTGAAGAGTTAAGGTTCTTATTCCTAGAAAATGTTTGATTACAACACAGATACCACCTAAGAGTATGGAGGAATCCTGTAGGGAGGAGGGAAGGATATGAATAAAACTATTCATTCTGCTCTTCAGGCTTTGGTCTATTAATCTAGTCAGACCAGGAAAGAATATGGTAAAGGAACTATTGATAATAACAATATCCGGGTTATAAGCATTTAAAATGTTATTAATGCCAACGGACATATATTTAATAAATTTATCCATAATCTCTAGCGCTTCTTTTTCTCCTGTTTGATATCCATTTGCAAAAGTTTCAAATGTAACCTCAGATAGATTTTTCTTTTTACTATATTCCTTTAGTAAAGCTCTTTCAGAAACATATTGCTCAAGACAACCCTGATTTCCGCAAGGACAATCCTTACCGTCAACTTCAATAACAGTGTGTCCAAATTCTCCGGCACGTCCATTATATCCAGTATAGAGTTCATGATTTATAATAATTCCAAGACCAATACCTGAGTGTATACTAATATTTGCGATGTTGGGATAATCATACATAAAAGTTTTCTCGCCAAGTACAGATAAATTGGCTTCATTTTCTAAATACACAGGTGTATTAAAATGTTCTTCCAAAGCTTTTGATAAATTAGTTTCGGCCAGATTGTAATAAGGAGCAAAGGATACCTGATTATCATTTACTACACCGTGAATGCCAAGAGAGATACCTACAAGTCCGTAGGGGGAGTTATCTTGTCTTGGAATCATAGATTCTATTAAATTGCAAAGTGAGGATATGATCTTATCACTTCCTGCTGGAGTTTTAACCTGTTTTAAACTACAATCCTCGCCACCTAAATCTGTGAGCAAAGCTGATAAGGTATCAACTCCAATGTCAACACTGATAATATAACCTGATTTCTTATTAAAACTGAGTAAAATTGGCTTCCGGCCAAGCTCAGTGTCATCGCATCCTATTTCTATCACGAAATTTCTGTTCATTAAATCCTGAACGATAGCAGATATCGTTGCTTTGGTTAATCCTAATTTCTTGGAAATTGCAGCTCTTGATATGGAGCCAGAATTAATGATAGTTTCTAAAACTAAAGTGCTATTAATGTCTCGGATTAGTTCTTTACTTCCTGTAACCATGGGTATCATCCTTATTTAAGTTGTAATATACTTTTTAAAAATATAGTATCATAAAAATCATAGTAAGAAAAGGGGAATATAATTTAACCCACTTGACAGTAACTATTTTTTTTGATATAGTTGTCTTATAAACATTAGTTCAGTGAACAAACTATATAGGAGGTTTTCTAAATGGCATATTTTGAAGGTATTGAGAAAATTAATTATGAAGGACCTGAAAGCAAGAATCCTTTGTCCTTTAAATATTACAATCCAGATGAGGTTGTAATGGGTAAAACAATGAAAGAACAGTTAAGATTTGCAATGTCTTACTGGCACACTTTTACTTACATGGGTAATGATCCATTTGGTGTTGGCACCATGTTCCGTCCATGGGATAACAAAGAAGATGAAATGGAAATTGCTATTGCAAGAGTTCATGCTGCTTTTGAATTTATGGAAAAAGCACAGATTCCATTCTTCTGTTTCCATGACAGAGACATTGCTCCAGAAGGTAAAGACTTAAAAGAAACAAATGAAAGATTAGATGTAATAGTTGGTGTAATCAAAGAAGAAATGGCAAGAACAGGAATTAAATGCCTATGGGGTACTACCAATGCATTTAGTCATCCAAGATTTGTTCATGGTGCAGGTACTTCTTCTAACGCTACCGTATTTGCTTATGCAGCAGCTCAGATTAAAAAAGCTATGGAAATCACAAAAGAACTTGGTGGTGAAAACTATGTATTCTGGGGTGGAAGAGAAGGTTATGAAACTTTATTAAATACAGATACTGGATTAGAACTTGATAACTTAGCAAGATTACTAAGAATGGCTTGTAACTATGCAGAAGAAATTGGATTTACTGGACAGTTTTTAATTGAGCCAAAACCAAAGGAACCAACAAAACATCAATATGATTCAGATGCGGCAACAGTAATTTCTTTCCTTAGAAAATATGATTTATTAGATAAATTTAAATTAAATATTGAAGCTAACCATGCTACACTTGCTATGCATACATTCCAACATGAATTAAATCAATCACGTATTAATGGTGTCCTTGGCAGTGTAGATGCGAACCAGGGAGATAGTATGCTAGGCTGGGATACAGATCAATTCCCTACTAATATCTATGATACAACACTAGCAATGTATGAAATTCTCTTAGCAGGCGGATTTACTAAGGGTGGTCTTAACTTTGACTCCAAAGTTAGAAGAGCATCTTTTGAAGAAGCAGATTTATTCTATGCTTACATTGCAGGTATGGATACTTTTGCAAGAGGTCTTAAAGTTGCAGCTAAATTAATTGAAGATAAAGTGTTTGAAAACTTTATTTCTGCAAGATATGCCAGCTATAATACAGGTTTAGGCAAAGATATTATAGAAGGTAAAGTAGGCTTTAAAGAATTAGAAGCTTATGCAATGGAAAATGGTATCACGCCTAATACTTCAGGAAGACAAGAATTATTAGAATCCATTTTAAACCAATATATCATGGAAACTAAATAAGCAAAAATGTAGTTTATAGGTGACCAAGAAACTATTGTAATAATTTATCAAACAATTTAGGAAAACTAAAACGGTTATAGTATTTAGGATACTAATGTAAGATAGATAAATAGTTTCTTAGTTGCCTTATTTAGGATTAAATAAACTGGTCTATGAGTTTCGCAATGGCCTATATAGTGAATTAGGAAGTTGCGAAACTTCAGGTTTCTTGCATTCATCATACAAATGATACGAATTTTATGGCTTCAGTCACCCTGCGGGTGAGATTCAG
>DALYNO010000056.1:7437-12390 GCA_031975295.1 Anaerocolumna sp.
AACTGTATCTTTTGCATGATAAATAATTAGGTCTATGGGTTTCGCAATGGCCTATATAGTGAATTAGGAAGTTGCGAAACAATCAGGATTCATGAATTTATCATACAAATGATACGAATTTTATGGCTTCAGTCACCCTGCGGGTGAGATTCAGCCATAAAACTGTATCTTTTGCATGATAAATAATTAGGTCTATGGGTTTCGCAATGGCCTATTTTGACAATGAGAAAAAGGAGAGATAACATGTTATACATTGGTGCTGATTTAGGTACTTCTTCTGTTAAGCTTTTATTAATGGATGAAAATGGTGATATTAAAAATATAGTTACAAAGGAATACCCAATTTGCTTTCCTAAGCCCGGTTGGTCTGAGCAAAATCCAGTGGATTGGTTTTTAGGGTTTATGGAGGGAACAAAGGAACTTATTTCTGCTTTTGATAAATCCCAGATTGAAGGTATTAGTTTCAGCGGGCAGATGCATGGAATGGTTATACTTGATGAGAAGGATAAGGTTATCAGACCTGCCATTCTTTGGAATGATGGTAGAACTGGTGCAGAATGCGATTACTTAAATAATACAGTAGGAAGAGAAAAAATATCATCTTATACAGGGAATATGGCTCTTACTGGATTTACTGCACCTAAAATTCTGTGGGTGAAAAACAATGAACCTGAGAACTTTCATAAAATTAAAAAGATTATGTTACCGAAGGATTATCTGGCATATATGCTTACAGGTATTCATTGTACAGATGTTTCAGATGCTTCTGGTATGCTTTTATTAGATGTGAAGGGTAAATGTTGGTCTAAAGAAATGCTGGATATGATTGGCATAGAAGAAAGTCAGCTTGCTAAACTATATGAAAGTTATGAAGTAGTTGGAAATCTTAAAGAGGATATAGCCAAGGAACTAGGCTTATCAGCTGATTGTAAAGTTATTGCCGGCGGCGGTGATCAGGCGGTTGCAGCTGTTGGTACAGGTACGGTTGGAAATGGCATGTGCAATGTTTCTCTTGGAACCAGTGGTGTTGTATTTATTGCAAGCCGTGAATATAGTGAAGTTGAAGGCAATTCTCTTCATGTATTTGCTCATGCAGATGGCAAATATCACTTTATGGGAGTTATGCTCTCAGCAGCAGCTTCTAATAAATGGTGGATGGATGATATTCTTAAAACCAAGGAATACGGCAAAGAACAAGAAGCAATTACCGAGCTTGGTAAAAATAATGTATTTTTCCTGCCTTACTTAATGGGTGAGAGAACGCCACATAACGATCCAGATGCTAGAGGTACCTTTATTGGTATGACCATGGATACGAATAGAAGCCAAATGACACAAGCTGTATTAGAAGGTGTTGCTTTTGCGTTAAGAGATTCCTTTGAAATAGTTAAAAAACTTGGTGTTAGTGTAGATAGAATTCGTATTAATGGTGGAGGTGCAAAAAGCCCTCTATGGTGCAGTATCATTGCCAATGTACTCAATGTGGAAGTAGATCAAATCAATAGTGAAGAAGGACCTGCTTTTGGTGCTGCTATTTTAGCAGCTGTTGGTTGCGGAAAATATGAGAATGTGGAAGAAGCTTGTTCTAAACTAATTAAAGTTATTCATACTACTAAACAGGATAGTGAAATTGTTAAGCGATATGATAACAGATATGCCATATTTAATGACTTATATCCAGGTTTAAAAACTATGTTTGCAAGAATTGCAAAAGAGTCATAATATCTGTTTAAGTTCCTAACAGTTATTACTCCTATAATAGAAATCATAATAGGCTGTTCTAAATAATCCAATGCAACTTGGAATATTGTAGAACGGCCTTTCTTCATTATAAACATTAGGGTGTAAAAGCCTGCTTAATACTAAGAAAATCCTTTATCCCCTTGCAATTGCTAGAACTTGCACTTGTTGTTTAATTATGTTAATATTAATCCGATATTTGCAGGCATTAAGAAACGCTAGATTTTATTTGGTTTTGGTGTACTCACACAGATAGGAGTTATGATGAAACTAAGATCATGCATAGATATCCATAATGGAAAAGTTAAACAAATTGTTGGCGGCAGTTTATCAGATGAGAAGCAGTTTGCCATTGAAAATTATGTATCAGAATATGATGCGGCTTACTATGCGGCTCTCTATAAAAGGGATAAGTTAAAAGGCGGGCATATGATATTGCTTAATCCTACTGATAGTGATTATTATTTGGAGGATTGTAAACAAGCAGAACTTGCTTTGAGGGAATATCCCAATGGTTTACAAGTTGGAGGAGGCGTTACAAGTGAAAACGCTGCTTCTTTTCTTTCTATGGGAGCCTCACATGTTATTGTAACCTCATATGTTTTTAAAGACGGCAGAATTGATTATAATAATCTGGAGAAATTAGTAAATATTACTGGTAAGTCCAGATTAGTTTTGGATTTGAGCTGTAGAAAAAAAGATGGTAATTATTATATCGTTACGGATAGGTGGCAGAAATTTACAGACGTGGTTCTAAATGAAAAAGCATTGGAAAACTTGGCCGTATATTGTGACGAATTTTTAATTCATGGTGTAGATGCTGAAGGAAAATCATCTGGAATTGAAACAGACCTTGTTAAGTTACTTGGTAATCTGGACAGGGTTCCTGTTACTTATGCAGGGGGAGTCAGTAGTTTTCAAGACTTAGACTTGATTAAGAGCCTTGGCAATAACCGAGTAGATGTTACTATAGGCAGTGCTTTGGATTTGTTTGGTGGAACGCTGTCCTATAAAGCGGTTGTCGATTACTTGAAAACATGGTAAGTCAGAAATCATGGTGCGAATAAGAATGGTTTGCGCCAAAGGAAAGAAGTGACCTAGTCATCCATGTCTTATGTACAGGTTCGAGTGAAAGGTTGAAAGAAAATAAATAAGAAGGGACCTTGCCATAGGCAGCTTCTTTCAACTATTATTTATGGCAGCATCACATTTATAAAAATGTGATATGCATTGGGTATAATTATGATTGCATATACTGGATTTGCGCAGGTTTATGATATATTTATGGATAATGTCCCCTATGATATGTGGACAGAGTATTTGCATTCTCTATTCATGGAATATGGTGTCAAGGAAGGACTTGTTTTAGAACTTGGCTGTGGAACAGGTAATGTTACAAGACGCCTTTCCAAAATTGGTTACGATATGATTGGTATAGATTTGTCTGAGGAAATGCTTGAAATCGCAAGGGAAAAAGAATACAACCCAGATGATTGGGAAGATGAAAAAACAGTTAGTGAAGATGATATAGATGAAAATACAGAATTAACAGAAGATTATAATCCTTCTACAATTCTATATTTGAATCAAGATATGAGAGACTTTGAGTTATATGGTACAGTTGCAGCAATGGTCTGTATATGTGATGGTATGAATTACATTACAAAAGAAGATGATTTACTTAAAGTATTTAAACTGGCAAATAATTACTTGGATAAAGATGGTATCTTTATTTTTGATTTAAATACAGAGTATAAATATAAAAATATATTGGCAGATAATGTAATTGCAGAGAATAGGGAAGATTGCAGTTTTATATGGGAAAACTATTACGATAATGAGAAAAAAATAAATGAATATAATATGACTATATTTGTAAAACAAGAAGCGGATGAAGAAAAAGAGGAGGAAAGTTTTGTTCGCTTTAGAGAAACCCATGTACAAAAGTCGTACTCCTTAGATACCATCAAGGATTTAATAGATAAGGCTGGTATGGAATTTGTTACAGCTTATGACGCTTTTACAAGAATGCCACCACAAAATAACAGTGAGAGAATTTATGTAATTGCAAAAGAAAAACATCAAAATGAAAAAACATATATTTAATAGATAAATTTATGTTTAGAACAATGGTTATTTATAACATGACCCCAAGGTATCATTGGCAGAATAGTATTGGCAGAGCATGATGTCTAAGTCAGGATGGATGAAATGTTATATGACAGAAAGAGGATAAAATGACAGATTATATAGTAAGAGCAACCGCAGCAAACAACCAAATCAGAGCATTTGCTGCTACGACAAGAGATTTAGTGGAATATGCAAGAACCATTCATAATACAAGCCCGGTTGCAACTGCAGCCCTTGGAAGACTTCTAACAGCTGGGGGAATTATGGGGAGTATGATGAAAGGTGAGAAGGATTTATTAACCCTTCAGATTACCTGTGATGGTCCCATAGAAGGCTTGACTGTTACAGCAGATGCTAAGGCCAATGTAAAAGGATATGTTTATAATCCCGCCGTAATGCTTCCTCCAAGCCCTAAAGGGAAATTAGATGTGGGTGGGGCACTCAGCACAGGTGTACTTAGTATTATTAAAGATATGGGTCTAAAAGAACCATATGTAGGAAAAACTGAGCTTATATCAGGTGAAATTGCAGAAGATATCACCTATTATTATGCTGTTTCAGAACAAGTTCCCTCCTCTGTTGCGCTAGGAGTACTTATGAATAAAGATAATACTGTAAAGCGTGCAGGTGGTTTCATAATACAATTAATGCCTTTTGCAGAGGATGAAATCATTGATAAACTGGAGAAAAAAATTTCTGAGTTATCCTCTATAACGAAAATGCTTGACGCAGATCTTACGCCTGAAATGATTTTAGAACATATTTTGGGAGATTTTAATCTAGAGATATTAGATAGGGTTCCTACTGCATTTCATTGTAATTGCTCCAAAGAACGGGTAGAAAAAGCCATCGTTAGTATCGGTAGAAAAGAAATTCAGGAAATGATTGATGAGGAGCAGCCTATAGAGGTTAACTGTCATTTTTGCAGCACTCATTATGAATTTTCAGTGTCTGATCTGGAGGATATCATAATTAGAAGTAAATAATACAAATAAGCTATAAGTTTTAACATTGTAGCAAAGGTACCTGGATGATATGATGTAGTGAACAAATGTAAGGTCAGTATCGAAGGAGATTATTTAT
>DALYNO010000057.1:0-12325 GCA_031975295.1 Anaerocolumna sp.
AAAGATAAATATAATATTAAAGAAGTCTCTGATATTCTTCATATATCTAAGTCTACACTTAGGTATTGGGACTCGGAGAAATTAGTACAAATGGAAAGAAATCAATTAAATGACTATAGAGAATATAACATAAAACAGATTGTTGATATCAGTGATATCGCTTTCTATAGAAGTATTAATGTGCCTATAACAAAGTTAAAAAAAATATATGAAATGAATCTAGCAGAATTTGACCAGATTCTTGATGATACCAAGAAAGATATAGATCTACAGATAGCAGAACTTAAAATAAAAAGAAAAGGAATTAATGCTAGAAAAGAGAAGATAAGAGAATTAGAACGACTTCTTGCACAACCTTATACAATCAGTATTCCAGATATGAGTACTATCGTTGACTATGATTTAAAACATTTTGCTGAAATTGATCCTTATGACTTTGCCATAGTAATTCCCACAGAACATAGAAATAGCCTCCAATATGGAGCTATCATCATGAAAGACGCCAATACAAAGGATATCTTATGGGAAAAGCGTAACTTCTCAAATCAATATATACAATGTCTGCTTCAAATTTCTGTAGATAATCCAGAAATAAATAATCTGGCAATACATCTTGAACATATTGAAAACATGGGTTATAGGACAGGTATAGTAATAGGACGATATTTAATTACCGCAACAGAGAATATGAGATATGAATATTATAAGGTTTGGATTGAGATTTTAGACTGATATTTTACAACTTTAACAAATGATTCATTATAAAGAAAAAGCCTTTCACATTAAATGGTTGAAATTAGTCATAAAAAATGTTATGCTAGCAATAATAAACTACAAGGAATACCTTTACTACATTATATGAATTGGAACGAATAGTCCAATAAAGAAAAACATTGTAGAGCTTATTTCTATAAGCTCTTTTTTAGTGAGAAAGAGAGAATATCATATGATAAAAGCTGAGAACTTATCCTTTTCATTTCCGGATAAGGATTTATATAATAACATTTCATTTACTCTAGAAGATGGCGAACATTGCGCTTTCATAGGAACTAGCGGAAGTGGAAAAAGTACCTTAATTGATATTATCATGGATCCAGAGAGATATATGTTTGATGGAAAATTAGACATTGACTCCAATTGCAGAATTGGATATGTAAGTCAATTCTCCCAGTTAGACAGTTCTAAAGATATTACAGTATTCGATTATATCGGTGAAGAATTTATTAGATTGCAAAATAAGATTACAGCTATCTGTACGGAAATGGAGACATCCTCTGATATTGAAGCTTTACTGGAACAGTATCAGCAGACTCTTGATGCTTATAATGCCATTGGTGGTGACGATTTTGAAAGTAATATCAATAAGAAATTAAGTCTTGCAAGTCTTAGTAAACATGAAAATCTAATGGTTTCCAAGCTTAGTGGAGGTGAATTCAAATTAGTACAGGTAATAAAAGAAATGTTAACGAGTCCTGAACTGATGATTATGGATGAGCCAGATGCATTTTTAGACTTTGAGAATATGAATTCCCTAAAGAATCTGATTAATGCTCACAAAGGAACTATGCTTGTAATTACACATAATAGATATCTTTTGAATCACTGTTTCAATAAAATCTTACATCTTGAGAATAAAGAATTGCAAGAGTTTAATGGCAGATACATTGCGTATAATTATGAGCTATTACAAAATAAAATTGAATTACAAGAATTAGCTGCCATAGATGAAGAAGAAATTAAAAGGAATGAGGCCATCGTTGATAAATTAAGAGCAGTCGCAACTGTTTTTACAGATGCTGCAAGGGGTAAGTCCTTAAAAGCCAGAGTAAGTCTCTTAGAGAGATTAGAAGCACGTAAAATTAAAGCCCCTTTTGTTGAAATAAAACAGCCAGAAATTAATTTAGTAACAGATCATGAAATCAAAGAAGGAATTGTATTAAAAGTTAACATCTATAGTGCTGCTTTTGAAGATACTTTATTAGAGCAGGTTAATTTTGAAATAAATGCTACTGATAAAGTAGCTCTAATAGGTGCTAATGGCACTGGTAAAACAACGTTGTTACGAGATATTTATAAAAATAATAACCCTGCAATCGAAATAAGTGAAGATACAAAAGTTGCCCTTTTATCTCAACTTCAGAGCGAAATGCTTCATGAAGGGAATACTGTCCTGGAAGAGTTCTTTGAAGCAGGCTATAAAACTAGCGACGAAATTAAATCCCTTATATTAGATTATGGTTTTGATGAAAGTGTATTACATCAAAAGATTGAATCCTTATCTGGAGGCGAAAAAAACATCCTTCAGTTAGCAAAAGTTTCAACCAGTCATGCAAACCTTTTATTACTGGACGAACCAACCAGCCATTTAGATACTTATTCCCAAATCGCTCTTGAAAATGCAATAAAAGAGTATAATGGTGCAGTTCTAATGATTTCACATGATTTTTATACAATTGTTAACTGTGTAGATTATGTATTAATGATAGAAGATAAGACCATAAGAAAAATGAGCATGCGTAAATTTAGAAAAATGATTTATGCAAACCATTTTAATAAAGACTATTTAGAAATTGAACAAAAGAAAAATGAAGTTGAAAATAAGATTACTTTAGCCTTAAAAAATATGGATTTCGAAAGCGCCAAGGTACTATCACAAGAGTTGGAAGAATTGATTAAGTTACTGTAGCATTCTTGTTTAAGGATTGATAAGACTTTTAACTTTGTACCCTCAAATCCAGAATTATGGACTAAACACCATTAATTTGTAACATACAGGAATAACCCTAGGCAGGCATAAGCCTAGGGTTATTTTTATTGTAGTTCTTAAATTCTCCGGATTTTCTATATCATAAAAAGCCCTGCCAGGTAAAATGCACATGATGCGCCGCCTATAAAAGATTATCACTTACTTAACAGCCGTCAGCGTGAGAAGGTGCTTTGCACATTTTTTGTTTAGAATACAACTGGTAATATAATTACCTAAAAACATTTTCTGGAATTATAATAAATAGAACAGTTCTTCTCCTGCAAGAAATTGGCTAAAGAAATTCTTACACATGGATTCTACATGTTCTTTAATCTGACCTCTAGCATTTTCATCATGAATAAATAGCATATAGCTTATAAATATATCAGCAAATATGAAACACTCTACATAATGCTTATCACTAGAATGAAAAGAAACTACTGATGAATAACCCTTTAAGAAAATATCTCGCAGAGAACTCTCCAGAATTGAAATAGCGCTACCTAAATCAAATAAATAGTAACCATAACCAGATAGACCAAAATCTATAAAACCTACTTCATTTCCATTGATTATTATATTGCTCAATTGAAAATCCCCATGTATCATTCCCCAGGCATCCGATAATTGATCCAATTCCTTTATTTTATCTATTACCTTATTACAAACCTTAAGCATTAAGTCATATTGTTCACTAGTGTATAAACCCAGGTCTATGCCATGGCTCAGGTCTTTTATCGCTGTTTTCAAACTGTCGGTACTATAAGATGGCCTGATAAATCCACTCTGAGGCTTAAATCCTTTGGAAGCCTCTTGTAAAATAGCAACCTTCTTACCATAAGTATACACTAAATCCTCAATATTACCTTCCTTTAGTGTCAGGGGAGCACCATCTATCCACGCTAGCAGAGTTGCATAAAATACCTTGGAGGTTTCTTTTTGTTCTTGTATTGTAACAAATTTACCATAATGATTAGCTATAGGTTTTTGTACTGTTAATAATGGGTAATTCCCTAAATAATTCAGAAATTCCATCTCTGAATTTAAGCCTTCATATGTATGTCCTATACCTGCTAGTCCTTCAACCTTAGAGATATGAATACGAAGAACATAGGCTTTATTCTGCAAATTATCCCATATCTTAAAAACCATATTTTCATGGTGTCTAACAAAAGAGATATCCTCATATGTAATAGGGTATAAAGCTAGCACCTTTTTAGCGTAATTTATATCAATTAATTCCATTCTTTTACCTCCTTCTGACTTCTTAATATTATATCACACCTTAGCTGCTTCATTTCACTCGTATTTGTTACAGAAATAATTATGATATAGTTTACATAATTATTTTATGTTAACTTTATGTTATATTTACCCAATAGTATATTGATAGAAAGCATAATCTATTTTTTTACATATCATCTCTTTATATAATACTATATTCATATTGACATTGTAGGAATTACTGTGTATAATCTCGAATAACATATGATTACTAGGAAAAATGGGGAGGTCTTTGATTTATGACATTAAAGGATATTGCACAACGTGCAGGTGTATCTATTTCAACTGTATCCCGTATTATCAATTCAGAAGATGATAGTTTTGCGCGGAAGGAAGTTCGTGATAAAGTATGGGAAATTATACGAGAGACTGAATATGTGCCAAATCAGGCTGCCATTGATTTAAAAACCCATAAAAATAAATGTAATAACAAAGACCAAATCACAATAGCATGTATTCTTGGTAGAACGAAAAATCTGGAGGATAATCCATTTTTTGCTCAAGTTGCACGTTCTGTTGAACAAAAGGCTCTCAGTCTAGGGCATGTTGTTTCTTTATCCTATTCCATATTAGATATAAATAATATGCAATTAAGTAAAAAAATAGAATCCATCAAAACGGATGGAGCAATCGTAATAGGGCGATTTGATATAAGAACCCTTAAATTTTTGAAAGAGCACTATAAGAATTTAGTGTATGTGGGCCGTAATGTAATAGACACAGATATCGATCAAGTAATCTGTGACGGTTATGAAGCAACCAGAACTGCACTTCATTATTTAATCCAATGCGGTCATAAAAGAATTGGCTATATCGGAGAAACGATAAATGAAACTCGTTATAAAGCATATCAGAGTATGATAGCTGAACATAAACTGGACAATGACAGTAATTTAGTCTGTTCCTGTTACCAAAACGGCATAGGGGATTGCAAAGGAGTAGAGGTTCTTCTTCAAAATGCAAACCCATTACCTACAGCTGTTTTTTGCGCGACAGATATTGCAGCAGTTGCTGCAATGCAGCGATTTACAGTGGCAGGTATTAAGATTCCGCAAGATATTTCCGTTGTAAGCATGGATGATATTGAGCTCGCTGGATACATATCACCAATGTTAACTACTATAAGTATGCCGAAATCTGAGCTTGGAAGTATTGCAGTGCAGACACTGACTAACCGGATCAGCAAAAAACATAAGCTTCCAATGAAGATATTTCTACCATATAAATTATCAATCCGAGAAAGTGTGGGCAAACGAACTTAGGAAATCTTGGGATTAGCGTATTAACAATGCCGTATTTGTAAATGTATCAATGGACATGAAAGTTCGTTTGATTTACAAATACGGCATTGTTATGGAAATTGGTTCTGTTGGTTACGCAAACGTTTTACCTTTTTATTCTTGCATAACTATTACTTCTAAAGTATAATCATAAATCATATCATAGTATTCATATATGAATTAATTATTTTTTATTTGTGACAATTTATATATACATAAGAAGAGGGCAAATACTATATGCCAGCAAATTAATATGAAATCCTTCAAGGCACTTTCGAAACAGAAAAACCTATGAAATCTTAAAAGAGGAAAGGAGAATTTATGAGAATTAAGAAACTGGTTACTTTCGGATTAGCAATCGCATTAACAACGGGGATATTTACTGGCTGTGGCAGCAAGGAAAGCAGTGCATCAAATGCAACATCTGTAGAAATTACAAATGTATCTTATGATCCTACCAGAGAGTTTTACGAAGCATACAACAAAGAGTTTGGGACCTACTGGAAAGAAAAGACCGGGCAGGAAGTTACTATAGTTGCTTCTCACGGAGGTTCCGGCAAACAGGCTAGATCCGTTATAGAAGGTAATGAAGCAGATGTTGTTACACTAGCCTTAGGATACGACATATCAGCTATCGAAGAAGCAGGTCTGATAAACGAGGGCTGGCAGAGTGAATTCAAGAATAATAGTTCACCTTATACCTCCACTATTGTATTCCTGGTTAGAAAAGATAATCCAAAGCAAATAAAAGACTGGAATGATCTCATAAGAGATGATGTGAAAATAATTACTCCTAATCCCAAGACCTCTGGTGGCGCAAGGTGGAATTATCTGGCAGCCTGGGGTTATGCAGACAAAGAATTTAATCATGATGAATCACAGATAAAAGATTTTATAAAAAAACTTTTTCAAAATGTCCTGGTACTTGATTCCGGTGCCAGAGGCGCCACCACTACCTTTGTAGAAAATGGTCAGGGAGATGTACTCTTAGCTTGGGAGAACGAAGCTTACCTATCTATAAAAGAACATCCTGATGATTATGAAATAGTAACACCTAGTATAAGCATTCTTGCTGAACCACCAGTTGCTATAGTAGATTCGGTAGTTCAGGACAGGGGAACCAGTGAAATTGCCAATGCGTATTTAGATTATCTATATTCTGATGTAGGTCAAAAGCTTGCAGGTGAAAATTATTACAGGCCAACAAATCCTGAAATATTAAAAGATTTTAGTGATGTATTCAATCTGAATCTAGAGCTGCTAACCATTAATGATTCCTTATATGGTGGTTGGAAACAGGCACAGGAAAAACATTTCGACGATGGCGGCATATTTGACCAGATCTATACCGGTGAATGATAAATAAAATAAACGGAGGCATTAAACACATGAAACGGTGTAAAAGAAAACAGGTAATTCCAGGCTTTGGCATCTCTATGGGGATTACATTAACCTTACTCAGCTTAGTAGTGCTTATACCCATGGCATCGTTGGTTCTAAATGCCCAATCCATGGGAATACATACTTTTCTGGATACGGTTACAGACAAAAGAGTTGTCTCCGGGTATATTGTGAGTTTTACTAGTTCACTAATTGCTGCAATTATTAATGGTGTCTTTGGTGTGATTTTAGCTTGGGTATTAGTGCGTTATGATTTCCCTCTGAAAAGATTAGTAGATGGATTAATTGAACTTCCATTTGCATTACCAACTGCAGTTGCTGGTATTGCTTTAACCACTCTTTATTCTGATAAGGGTACCATTGGTAAAATACTCGGAAACTGGGGGATTAAAGTGTCCTATACCAAACTTGGTATTATTGTAGCTATGGTATTTATTGGAATACCCTTTGTAGTCCGAACCATACAGCCTGTTCTTGAGGATTTAGAACCAGGGTATGAAGAAGCAGCTGGCGTTCTTGGTGCCAGTAGAGCAAAGATATTTTTTAGGGTTATATTTCCTGAAATACGACCAGCACTTCTAACAGGTTTTGGTCTTGCCTTTGCAAGGGCTGTTGGAGAATATGGCAGTGTTGTATTTATTGCAGGAAATATACCTTTTCAGACAGAAATTGCTCCACTCCTTATTATGAGTAAATTAGAGCAGTTTAACTACGATGGCGCCAATGCTATTGCCTTAGTGATGTTAGCATTCTCCTTTATTATGTTATTTGCCATCAACACAGTACAGGTGTATGCAAGTAAATTCACCAAGGAATAGAAAGGAGATATAGGTATGCCAGAAAAATACCAGCACAAATCAAAGTTAATACCTATTATATTGATTGTAATAAGCACTCTTTTTATATTTATTATGCTAGTAATGCCTCTTTTTGTAGTAATTACAGAAGCCTTACGAAACGGTATTGCGGTATATAAGAAAGCTGTTCTAGATTCTTATACCATAAAAGCCCTGCTGTTAACCCTGAAAGCCACAGTCATATCTGTTGTTATCAATACAGTATTCGGATTATTCGCTGCCTGGACGGTCACGAAATATCATTTTAAAAGGAAGAAACTCTTAACTACATTAATTGATATCCCTTTTGCAATTTCGCCTGTTATTGCTGGTCTGATTTTTATTCTAACCTTTGGTCGTATTGGCTGGACCCATGATATATTAACTGCTTTGGACATTAAAATTGTCTTTGCTGTTCCAGGTGTCATTCTCGGTACTGTTTTTGTAACCTTTCCATTTATATCACGAGAGATTATACCTGTCCTCAATGCGCAGGGTAGTGATCAGGAGGAAGCTGCTGCTATTATGGGGGCAGGGGCTTTTAAAATATTTAGAAAAGTAACATTTCCACAGATTAAATGGGCATTCCTTTATGGTGTAATATTATGTACTGCCAGGGCAATGGGTGAATTTGGAGCTGTATCTGTTCTGTCAGGGCATTTAAGAGGTAAAACCATCACCTTACCTTTACAAGTTGAAATCTTTTTCAGCGAATTTAACTTTACAGCAGCTTTTGCAGTGTCCTCAATGCTGGTTATTCTGGCTGTAATTATCCTGATTATCAGAAATATTCTGGAATATAAAATGAAGAAGGCGGGTGTTTAACATGCACGTAGAACTCAAAAATATTAACAAGACCTTTGGAGATTTTAAAGCTTCTGACAATATCAGCTTTGAGATAGAAAAGGGTAAGCTAATTGCTTTACTTGGCCCCAGCGGGAGTGGAAAAACAACAATTCTTCGTATGCTTGCAGGCCTTGAGTACCCGGATTCTGGAGATATTTTTATAAACGGGAACCGTGTCAATGATTTACAAGCCAGTAAAAGAGGTATCGGCTTTGTATTCCAAAATTACGCCTTATTCCGGTATATGACGGTATATGATAATATTGCATTCGGTCTTGAAGTGTTAAAGAAAAACAAGAAAGAAATAAAAGAAAGGGTGGAGGAATTACTTTCACTGATTGGACTTGAGGGGTTGGGTAACCGTTATCCTCATCAACTCTCAGGTGGACAGAAACAAAGAGTTGCTTTTGCAAGAGCACTTGCACCCAATCCTCAATTATTATTATTAGATGAGCCTTTTGCAGCAATAGATGCCAAAGTAAGACAGGAGCTTAGAAGCTGGCTAAAAGAGACCATCAATAAAGTTGGAATCACCAGCATTTTTGTTACCCACGATCAGGATGAAGCCATTGAGGTGGCTGATGAGATTATCATCACCAACAAAGGAAAAATTGAACAAAAAGGGACTCCCCTAGATATCTATAGAAATCCTGATACACTTTTTGTTGCGGAATTTGTAGGCCAGTCTTCACTTTTAAATGAATATGAAAAACTAATCGGCTTTGAAGGAGCACAGTATAGCGCAAAAGCGATTATCCGTCCTGAATTTATTAGGGTAACTAAAAAAGAAGAACCCTTACTGTATCCAAATTCTGTGGAAAACGGAATTGTTGAGAAAATATCTTTTCGAGGCAGCTATACAGAAATAAAAATAAATGTGAAGAATTATTTGCTAACAGCTACTAGATCTTTAGAAGAAATACCCTTACATATAGGTGAAGAGGTTAATGTATTAATATATCGTTTGTTTACCTTTAGTGAACATGGTAGTTTGGTTCTAGAAAACAAAGCTATTGAAGATAAAAATCCAATTTATATTTAATTTTAGTGTACGGACTCGTAGTATCACTTATTTGTGCTTGAAAAGGCAGGACTTACACTGATTAATGATGTCTCAAACGATAAAGAATTTACAACTCCTCCCGTGCTTTGTAGTGTAGCTTCTTGAAGCTATTATCTCATGGTGTGGAGGTTTTGAAAATCTTTCATTACTATTTGTGCCGCGCCTGAAGGCGCGCGGAATGGAGAATATAATGAAAAAAGAAGTGCAGTTGAAACAATTATATACTGATATATTAATTATTGGTGGAGGAACAGCCGGCTGTTATGCAGCACTTACCATACGGGAGCATTCCAATGCCTCTGTAATCCTTGCAGAAAAAGCTAATATAAAACGCAGTGGATGCCTTGCCGCCGGCGTTAATGCAATTAATGCTTATATCATAAAGGGCAGAACACCAGAGGATTACGTAGATTATGCTAAAGTAGATGCAGACAATATTGTAAGAGAAGACCTGCTGCTTACTATGTCCCAAGGTCTAAACCGAGTGACAAAAAAGCTTGAAGACCTTGGACTTGTCATTTTAAAAGATGAACAGGGCGATTATGTAGCCAGAGGAAATCGAAACATTAAAATAAACGGTGAAAATATAAAGCCTATTCTGGCAGATGCAGTTGATCGTTTAGCTGATGTTGATATTTTAAATCATGTCAATGTAACGGACTATATTGTTCAGGATAATAAAATACTTGGAGCTTTTGCATTTAGTATTGAAGAAGAAGTTCTTTATGAAATAAGAGCAGAAAAAGTAATTTGTGCAACAGGGGGTGCAGCAGGTTTGTATCGACCTAATAATCCTGGTTTTTCCAGGCATAAGATGTGGTACCCACCATTTAATACAGGAGCTGGTTATGCCATGGGTATTATGGCTGGTGCTGAAATGACAACCTTTGAAATGAGATTTATTGCACTAAGATGTAAGGATACCATTGCGCCTACTGGTACTATCGCACAGGGCGTTGGTGCCAAACAGATAAATTCCTTCGGTGAAATATATGAAACCAAATATGGCCTTACTACCTCTGAACGAGTATATGGAACTATAAAAGAAAATCTTGAGGGAAGAGGTCCCTGCTATCTAAAAACAGAAGGTATAACCCCTCTTCAGGATGAAGAACTAAAAAAAGCCTACCTGAACATGGCACCCAGTCAAACTCTGAAATGGATTGAAGCTGGCAAAAACCCCAGTAAACAAAACGTGGAGCTTGAAGGAACTGAACCTTATATAGTTGGAGGACACACTGCTAGTGGATACTGGGTGGATACAAAGAGACGTACCACAATTAAGGGCTTATATGCAGCAGGTGATGTTGCTGGAGGATGTCCTCAAAAATATGTAACAGGTGCTCTGGTAGAAGGTGAAATTGCAGCTCTTACTGCCATAGAAGATATGAAGGTAGAAGATAGTGAGCGAAAGAAAATTTCCCAACTTGATGAATTGACAGCCGCAGACAATAAAAAACAAGCTAATTTAGCTAGGAGTGACAAAGAAGTCTGTAATCATGTTGGTATAGCTAAGAAAAAAGAACTGGAGGCTATATTAAATTATGAGAATCCTACCTTTACAGTTGAGCAATTGGAAGAAGCCATGCAAAAGGTAATGGATACTTATGCCGGGGGAATAGGAAATAACTATCAATTTAATGAAAAGCAATTAATAATTGCAAATGAGAAAATAGATCAGCTCAGTACTTTGTATAAACAGATTTCTGCAGAGGATATGCACGAATTAATGTTTGCTTATGAACTTAGAGAACGATTGATCTTAGCAAAATCTGTTATAGCACATTTAAGGGCAAGAAAAGAAACCAGATGGCACAGTTTTGCTGAGAATCTGGATTACCCTGAGAAAAAGGAAGAATGGCTTAAATATGTTAACTCCAAGGTTGTGGATGGCCAATTAGAAATTATATACAGAGAATTAGTAGGACGGGAGGATGTTTATGAGCATAATTATTCATAAGGACAAATGTACTGGTTGTAGAAAATGCCTGAACGTATGTCCTGGCAGCTTAATAAAGCTTTCTACAGATAAAAAATCCTACATGAAATATCCAAAAGATTGCTGGGGATGTTCCTCTTGTTTAAAGGAATGTAATTTTGGTGCCATAACTTTTTATCTTGGTGCAGATATAGGAGGAATGGGCAGTAAACTTAACACCCGTATAGAAGGGGATGTTATGCACTGGCAAATAGAGAAAACCGACGGAGAAATCTATCTCATTGATGTTAATCGTAAAGATTCTAACCAATATTAAACTTGGAGAAACAGGAGGAAAACAGATGAGTGAGTTAACACATCTTGACGAATTAGAAGCTGAAGCAATTTTTTGCATTAGAGAAGTTGCAGCAGAATGTGAAAAACCAGTTATGTTATATTCCATAGGAAAAGACAGTTCTGTAATGCTGCATCTTGCTATGAAAGCATTTTATCCAGAAAAACCCCCATTTCCTTTCATGCACATAGATACCACCTGGAAATTTAGAGAAATGACAGAATTCCGTGATCGTAAAGCAAAAGAACTTGGGATTGAAATGATTGTACACAGTAATCAAGAGGGGATTGAAAAAGGGATTAATCCTTTCGACCATGGTTCTGCCTATACCGATATTATGAAAACAGGTGCCTTAAAGCAGGGATTAAAAAAATACGGTTTTACAGCAGCTTTTGGTGGTGGCAGACGTGATGAAGAGAAATCCCGTGCTAAGGAGAGAATCTTTTCTTTTCGTAACGGGGAACAAGCATGGGACCCTAAGAATCAGCGCCCAGAGATGTGGAAACTCTATAATACTAAGATTCATAAGGGAGAAAGTATACGTGTATTCCCTATTTCCAACTGGACAGAAAAAGGTATTTGGCAATACATACAGA
>DALYNO010000058.1:0-12153 GCA_031975295.1 Anaerocolumna sp.
TTTTATTATAATTCACCCCCAAGAATATTTAAATATAAATTTATATAATAAAGTTATGTAGGAGAGAGCAAAGTTACTTTTCACTCCCCAGCAAGTAACTAGAAGATATGATTTCGAAAAATGATTTTCGAAAAGGAGCATTTGCAATGGTCGGTACTTAGGGCCTGTTTTTTAGAACCTTATGTACGGCTACCAATTCAACTAAGCGAAAGCGGCTCTGCTTCGGAAACATTTCTCGAAATCATATTCATACATTAGGAGAGGGAGTGAACAGTATCTGAGCAAAAATCCAAAGTAAATTAATGGGTTTATATTTGAAAGAAAAATCTAGAAGGAAAAATCAAGAAGGAGAAATCAAGAAGGAGAAATCAAGAAGGAGAATATGAGATGAACATAATAAACCTGAAATGCAATCGCATTACCAATCCATTAGGCTACTATATTGACAAACCAGTATTAAGTTGGATTATGCAGGGTGATGATGCTAAAGTATTATTAGCCAGCCAAGTAGTCGTAGCGTCAGATATTGAATTTGATAACATACTATTTAATACCGGGAAGAGAGAGGATATTGATGGCATAGGTTATACGCTTGACCTGCCATTGACCCAAAGGTGCAGGTATTATTGGAGAGTTCACCTATGGACAGAAATGGGAGAGGTGATAAGCCCTATAGCCTGGTTTGAAACTTCCAAGATGGATGAGGCTTGGGCAGGAAAGTGGATTACACCAGACCTGGAGGATAAATCCATACATCCCCTGCTTAGAAAGACATTTTCTTTAACAAAAGAAATAGAACAGGCAAGACTTTATATATGTGGATTAGGGTTGTATGAGGCAGAAATCAACGGTAAAAGAGTTGGAGAGGAATACTTAACACCATATTGTAATAGTTATAACAATTGGATACAGTACCAGACTTTTGATGTAACAGAACATGTGATAACAGGTGATAACTGCCTTGGGGCAATGGTTGGAAATGGTTGGTATAAAGGCAGATTTGGATTTGAGGGAAAGTTAGGCGGCTTTTATGGTGAGGATTTTTCCTTGCTTTGTGAGTTAGTTATAAAATATACAGATGGTACCAGGGAAGTCATTGCTACGGATGAGAGCTGGAAATCCACAAATGCATATATACTGGATAGCAGTATTTATGATGGGGAAACACAAGATGCAAATAAAATCATAGCGGACTGGTCTATGGCCCTCCGGTCAGATGAAGACTGGAAGGCTGTACACCTTATAGATATAGATATGAACTTATTAGAACCTAGAAGAAGTATTCCTGTTGTTATCAAAGAGAATATAAAACCAATGAAGGTCATCCATACTCCAAAAGGAGAAACAGTTCTTGATATGGGACAGAATATGGTTGGCTGGATTAGCTTTACTTCTAATGTTCCAAAAGATACCAGATTATACTTGCAATATGGAGAAGAGCTGCAGGAAGGATGCTTTTACAGGGAGAATCTTCGTTCTGCAAAAGCTGAATTTACATATATTTCTGACGGTAATAAAAGAGAAGTATGGCCGCATTTTACATTTTATGGCTTCAGGTATGTTAAGCTGGAGGGTTTTCCCAATGACGTATTAGCAGATGATTTCACAGGTCATGTGGTTTATTCTGACTTAGAACAAATTGGCACCATCGAAACTTCTAATCCGCTGGTGAATAGATTGATTCAAAATGCCCTATGGGGACAGAAAGGAAATTTTCTTGATGTACCTACAGATTGTCCTCAGCGAGATGAAAGAATGGGCTGGACAGGAGATGCGCAGATGTTTTCTGGCACAGCATGTTTTAATATGGACTGTGATGCATTCTTTCACAAATATCTATATGATTTGGCAAGAGAACAGAAAAGTTTTGGCGGTATAGTCCCCCATACAGTGCCAAGTTTTGGCATGTGTCAAAAAGATGAAAATAGTTTTCGCTCTGGTGGTTCCAGTGCCTGGTCAGAAGCCGCTACAGTAATACCCTGGAATCTGTATCTGCATTATGGAGATAAGCAGGTCTTGGAACACCAACTTGATAGTATGATATCCTATGTGGAACAGATCAGAAAACAGGATGATGGCAGCAGATTATGGAATACGGGCTTTCACTTTGGTGATTGGCTGGCGCTGGATGGAGAAAGTGAATTTAATCCCTTTGGTGGAACTCCCAATGATTTCATTGCTACAGCTTTTTACGCCTATTCAGCTGGATTAGTTGCAAAGGCAGCGAAAGTTTTGGGTAAGGAAAATATATATCTGGAGTATGAGAGACTGTCAGAAGAAGTAAAGCAAGCATTTTGTGACGAATTTCTTTCACCAAGAGGCCGTCTGATAGCAGATACCCAGACATCTTATATACTGGCACTTTATATGAACTTAGTTCCTGATAAATTTAGACAAAGAATAATAGAAGGTTTAGTTCAGAATCTGGAACATAACAAGGGCTATTTAAAAACAGGCTTTGTAGGAACGCCATATCTATGCAGAGTATTATCGGACAATGGATATAATGATTTGGCCTATAAACTTTTGTTAAATGAGGAATTTCCCAGCTGGCTTTATGAAGTTAAACTTGGGGCCACAACTATTTGGGAAAGATGGAATTCTTTACTTCCGGATGGCAAATTCGGTGAACTTGGCATGAATTCACTAAATCATTATACCTATGGTTCCATAGTGGAGTGGATGTACCGCAATATGTGCGGTATGAATCCCATGGAAGCATATCCAGGATTTAGAAGAATACGTTTAAAGCCACAACCTAATAAAGAGCTGACCTATGCGAAAGCTTCTCTTAACACTGCAGCAGGACTTTATGAAAGTGGTTGGAGTTACGAAGATGACGGAATTCATTATAGATTTACCATACCTTTTCATGGACAGGCAAAGCTTACACTAATAGGAGAATCAGATAAACTATTGGTAAATGGGTCCTTATTAAAAGACTCTGATCTAAATTATTTAGTAGAAGAGGATGAGGTGACCATAGAACTTACTGCAGGAAAATATGAAATACTTCAGTAAGCAGTCTTTTAGCAGATAAAATGGTAAATAACCCTGATGGTAAGCAGTCTTTTTGTTTTACTAACAGGGTTATTTACCTCTTCTTTGCAGATTCCATTGTAAGGATTGAAATGATGTAGATATGCTATTGGCCTGCTGTAATCCTTCATTTCTTCTGCCAAAATATTAAAAATAATCAGAGAAATAAGGAGTCTGTTGCTGTATTGCATCCTCCAGCATATCAACAGTTTCCTGGCTGCAGGTAATTCTGCCAATTCTATGAAGATATTCAGGACGCTTATAACCAAGAAGCATGGTAGTCATTGTTTGAATATCAATTTTATCATGACATCGCTCACTGGTGCGAATCAGTTCTCCCTTCCCCTCAGGAGATATTTTTAAAGTGAAGATTCCTTGATTCCAGGAAAGAAGCGGATCATCTAAGGTAAATGTCCATTCCCGCTTTCCGCTATCTGGTTTAAAAGGATACAAAAGAATAAATTGCTCCAAATCTACTATTCTTGCCATAAAATATGGAGATATGGTTTCTTTGATATCTGCATCTTCTAACAAAAAAGCCAAAGGTTCATCTTTGTAAATATTCCCGATTACTTTAGAAATCATGGAAAAATGAGCACTGATGAAATTCCATAAACCAATTCTTGCTTCTTCATTTATAAAAATCATATCCTTAATGTGAAAAACTTCGTCTGCAATCCAGTATAGAACATAACCGTCAGGGTTTCCATTATCATTATAATAAATGGCACCCATTAAATCATCCGAATCCCACCTAAAATACTCATTCCAGGCTAAATTATTACGAAGCATTGCCCCGTGGGTTTTTAGGGCAAAGCGTTCATATGCTTGTTTTAACTGATCACTTTCTATATCCACACGTTCTACTTCTCCCGATACTTGGCGGTTTTTAGGCAGTTGATAATCATTTACTTCAAAAGTTATTTTATCAGAAATAATTTCCCAGCCCTTTCTGCGATAATAAGGAATGGAGTAAGGAAAAAGATAAGATATCAATTGTTTTTTTTCTCTCATGTTATTTAGTGCTTGAAAAAGTAATTTATGCATCAGTCCTTGGTTGGAATATTCCGGAAAGGTCCCAACCCCTGTAAGGCCGCCCATTTCATAGATTCTGTGATATATTCTTACCTGAAAGGGATATACTGCTACTTGTGATACCAGTTTATCACCATCAAACCAGCCCAGAACATCTGCTTTTTCAAGAACTGGCGATTTATCCCGTATAAACTCCTTTGCTTCCCAGCCTATTTCATGGAGTTCTCTATCCGTTACCTGAAATACGTATCTTAATAGCTGATTATATTGCTCTAAATGTTCTAATCCAACCTTTTTCATTTTTAGTTGTCTTTTTCTGCCCAATGTTGTTAACCTCCATTATTAGGAATGATTTAAGAGAATATTTGCACTTGAATTTCAGTCAGAAATTCTTCTTTTTGTATGGTATCTCGATTATCGATTTTATAGATTTCAAAGGGATTACCAACTATGCGGTAATTATTTTCTGCAGCGTAAAGAAGCACTTCTTGTATGCGGGTGGTGCTTTGATTATAACTTCCTCGGTAATAAAAAGAGAGATAATCACCAGATGGCAGAATAAAATCATAGTCTTGATTCTTTTCTTCCAGTACAAAGAACACAGAATGAAAGACGCCATAGATTCCTTTGTCTAAATCCGCTACAGATATACTTGCGCCAATGGTTTGATTTCCAAAGTCTTTTATTTTATGTTCATGTTTTCGGTGAAGCTTTTTCACGGCAAAATCCATTTCTTCATCCCGTGTAATATAGGTGTTTAGTTGTAAACAGGGACGTTCCGGATAAGACTTTATGGTAAAATGGCCTTCTAAAACCTGTGAGGCCTGAGATAGGTCAGCAATGCGTTTGCAGATGATTTCTTTTGTTGCGTTTAGTTTGGATAATTGAACCTGAATTAAATTTTCTTCTTCTTTTAATAGAGCCAAGGTATTCTCAAGACTCTGATAATCTAAATATTCCTTTATTTGTTGCATGGAAAAATCCAATTGTCGTAAATCCCTAATAATATTTAACTTATAAATATCCTTAAGACTGTATAACCGATAACTGTTTTTATCCCTTTTTGGATTTAATACTCCTATTTTTTCGTAATATCTTAAGGAATCCGCTCCGATTCCATATAGTTTGCAGATTTCATTGATTTTATAGTAGTCTTTCACTTAATTTCTTTCAATCCTTTTTATATTTATATTTTTTGCTTATATTTATGAATTTGAACGTTTTTCCTCATTAGTCATTTCACAGCTTAGACCTGGTTTTAACACCTTCACTATAGTTCATTAAAAATTGTTCTTGACATTAGTATTATACCAGAGTTTAGAATAATACCGCAAGTTACTTAAGATACAAAAAATGTGAGGATGAAAATATGTTAAAAAAATTCATGTATGAACTGACAACCAGAAATAAAGACATTTTAGCGCCCAAAAGAATATTGCTTATGTTTATAGGCTTATGCATTAGTTCTTTTGGCGTTTATAACATACATCAACAAGCCGGCATTACAGAAGGAGGAGTAATTGGATTAATACTGTTATTAAATCATTGGACAGGAATCTCACCATCCATATTATCCGTTACTTTGGATGTGGTTTGCTATGGGATTGCATTTAGATATCTGGGGTGGGATTTTATTAAATTATCAGCTGTCTCCACGGTTAGTCTTGGCGGATTTTTTAAGTTATGGGAACAGTTTCCACCCTTACTTCCCGATTTATCTTCTTATCCGCTGGTAGCAGCTCTTTTAGGAGGCCTGTTTGTAGGAGTTGGAGTTGGTCTTGTAATAGGGCAGGGAGGTTCTAGTGGAGGGGATGATGCCTTGGCGTTGGCAATTTCTAAGGTTACGGGCATTAGAATATCCCGCAGCTATTTGATTACTGATATTAGTGTGTTAATCCTATCCCTTTCTTATATTCCTTTTTCACGTATTGGGTATTCACTGGTGACTGTAACCATATCTTCCTTATTGATAGACTGGGTCCATCAAAAAAGTAATAAAAAATAACATATCAATTTATAATAACTTCATGCCATAAGAGAATGTATTGTTTAGAATTGTCCATACTTAAAAGTAGACAGGAGGCTAAACAATGGAAGAAGTTGTTCGTATCAATAATCTTACTATTACGAAAAGATATAAAGCAGACAGAGGAATAAATCATATTAACCTTAGTATGTATAGTGGCGAAATATTTGGAATTTTTGGCAGCAAGGGAAGTGGAAAGAATACGATTTTACAACATCTAATAGGGCAGATTAAGGCAGATGGTGGGAATTGCTCCATTCTCTCTATGGACGTAAGAAAAATGAGAGAAAGTATAAAAGAGCAAGTGCTGTATATACCCGAAGCCATTATCAACTATCAAGTATCTTCAAGTCCTTCCTATTTTGAATGGTTAATGAACAGCATTGAAGAGAGAAAAATTTTATTTCTAGAGGAGCCATTTGTAGATCTTGATACTGCCAAAGTTAATACTTATAAGGAATGTATAAAGAATATAAAACAATTAGGTAAAACCATTTGTATCAGCAGTGAGTCCTATACGGATTTAGAATGCATTTGTGACAGGATTGCTTTCATTCACAGGGGGCAGAATGTAAATACCTTAAATAGATCCGTATTTGATATGGGACAGGAAAGATTGTACCGAATTAGTTTTCACCAGAGAGAGGAATATATTACCTATTTAACCTCCTGTGCAAAGGCTGTTGTAAGTTATAATGGGCAATATAAATCTCTGATTGTAAAAATTGAGATTGAGAAGATACAGGATTTTTTGCAAGAACTAACGCGATATGATGTGAGAAATACAGAGTTTATTCCATATACCTATAGATGGTATTTTACTGATGATAAAATAACCTCCCATATAGAATAATTATGTATATATGCCTTACCTGATTTGTGTATATCTTTACACCCTCCTTACCTTGTACTATAATAAATTTATCTGACTATGTTATATTTTGATAAAGGAGAAGGTTAATGTATAAACACCATGAAGAATCCATTCAGAACCTAATTAAGTATTTCAGCAACCGTGAAGAAATTATAGCAGTTATTCTTGGGGGTTCTGTAGCCAAAGGAATGGAGCGGATAGACTCTGATATAGATGCAATGATTATAGTTACCCCTGAATACTATGCAAAAAGAGAAAAGGAAAATACGGTAACAGAATGCATAGAGGGATTATGTACTTATGAAAAGGGATATTTTGACCTGAAATACTATACGAAGGAATTTATTAAGGCTGCAGCATTGATCGGCAGTGAGCCTGCAAGGAATGCATATCTTGGAGCTTATACCTTATTTACAAAGGACCCTGAAATACCAGAAATTGTTGCGGCAATACCAGTATTTCAAGAAAAAGAAATGGAGGAAAAATTACTTTCTTTTTATAGCTCTTTGTGTTTGCATCGTGGGTATTTCTGGCCTCTATCAAAAGAGAATGCTTATATGAAAATCAGAACTGCAGCAGAAATAACCTATTGCTGTTATCGAATTATCCTGCAGGAAAATAAGATACTGTTCCCTTGTAATCGCAGATTAGAGGAGTTTGTTGAAAAAGCACCGAATAAACCAGTGGGGATAATAGAACTTGGCAGAGTTTTTCTAGAGAAATTAGATGATGAATCATTGGATAACTTCGTCAGAGCCACCACGGACTGGATGGCTTACATACCTCCCGCGGATGAGAATGAAGTTTTGACCTGTTATGTGAGAGATTATGAACTTTGGTGGAAGAATCCAAGACCTCTGGTGAATGAATGGTAATTGTAGATTTAATCGACTCCTGACTGGTGATATAAGGCTAATTAAAATAAACCATGAATATAATGAAGTAATCTATATGAAACAGGTGATATTTTGGTTAGACAAATTAGAAACTTGGTATTTGAAGGCGGTGGTATATGGGGCATATCCTATTTAGGTGTTTTGGATTATCTGTATCAAAATAACTGGATGGAAAGTGTGTCACGGGTTGCCGGAACTTCTGCCGGGGCGATTACTGCCTGTATTACAAGTTTTAATCTACCATATGAGTCTATGAAAGATATAGTCTCTGGTTTAGATTATAAAAAAGTTCTTCAAAGAAGCGATGCAGATGCAGTGAAATGGATACCTGAGGATGTGAGAAAACTTATTGATGATTTGTTTGGCGATATAAATTGCCTATATCGTCTGGTCAATTACTACGGATGGTTTTCTACAGATTATTTCTATGCCTGGATACAAGAAGCGATAGCAAAGCAGTTTGATGGCAGTAAAAAAAAGCCACCCTACACATTTTCAGATTTTCAAAATACAAGTATTCATAAGCAGCAGATCCCCTTTTTTGATTTGTATATTATAGGTACGAACCTTTCTATGAAAACCTGGGAAGTATATTCTTATGAAACCACCCCTCATATGGAAGTGGCAGAAGCAGTCAGAATATCTATGTCCATACCTTTAATTTTTGAGTCAGTGAGAAATGCAGCCAAGGATGAATATGGAAATTCCTACACCAACATTTTGTGTGATGGAGGTGTAATGAACAACTATCCATTAGGACTATTTGATGCCCAAGGTTATAACACATATAACTACCAGGGCATAAACCTGGATACGCTGGGGGTACGGTTCTTAGGTAATTTGGTCCATACCAGTATAACGAATCTGTTAGAATATATAGAGAGTCTGCTCCATATTTCTACATATATTCAACAGGAAAACTATGAGAGTAATCCACTAAATAAGGCACGTTCTATTGTAATAGACCCCAGTAATGTGAATCCTTTAGATTTTAATATTAGTACAGGAGATGAAAGGTATCAATTTCTATATAATCAGGGATTTAAAGCGGCATCTGTTTTTTTTAATCCTTAAGAAAATAACGTTGTATCCACCCTTAGTCATTAGGGAGATATGACGTTTTTTTTGTATAGGGTGCAAGGGCCGCCAGCCCAACAAAAACACTTCATAAGCTTTCTGCATAAACAGATAGAACGAATGGGCCCATGTAAATGCATGAGAAGACCTTTTCTCAATAAGCCAGTTTAAGACAGAGAAATGATGGCTTTTGATAACCTATAGTAAAAAGGTCCTATTAAACGAAAGTTTTAGTGGATTCCTGCGACAACAAATGTAATAAATTTACAAATATGTTGACATAAATAAAATTACATGTTATGTTATTGGTAAATAATGATATTATTTCTTGATAAACAGGAAATGTATTGTTCAAAATTTACGAAAAGTTTAGTAACATAGAAGACATCAATGATTTCGCCAAAAAAGATTTTTAGAAGCTATGAGGGAGCTTTCGATTATTTCAATCAGCATAATTTCAAACTGTAATTTAGTAAGGAAGGGAGGATAAGACAGGGATTACTACAGTGAGGAATATGTAAGGGAAGTAATTGTTAGATAAAAATCAATGAGGAGGTTATACGATGTTACATAAAGAATTATGGAAAGGAAATAAAAATAAGATTTGGCTGAAAAACAAATTATTACATGCCAGCTTTATGAAAGGATTACCAAGAAAAGTACTTACCTTTATGCTGGCACTTGGTATGGTTTTGGCTTCCTTTACACCTCTTAATTTAACCAAAGCATCCGAGATCACTGTAGCGAATACAGGTACCTATCAAGAAAGATTCTTAGAAATATGGGGAGAACTTAACAATCCTGAGAACGGTTATTTTAGTCCCCAGGGTATACCTTATCATTCCATTGAAACCTTAATTGTGGAAGCACCAGATTATGGACATGTTACTACCAGTGAGGCATTGAGTTATTATATGTGGCTGGAAGCTATGTACGGTAAGTTTACTGGGGATTTTACAGGGTTTTATAAAGCTTGGGATGTTACTGAGACTTATATGATTCCTACAGAAGCTGACCAACCAAATTCTAGTATGAGTAAGTATGATGCCAACAAACCTGCAACCTATGCTCCGGAATGGGAACTTCCAAGTATGTATCCGGCACAGCTTAACTTTACTGCCACAGTAGGGAAGGATCCAATTCATAATGATTTGGTTTCTACTTATGGTACATCGACTGTGTATGGAATGCACTGGCTTTTAGATGTTGATAACTGGTATGGCTATGGCAGTAGAGGGGATGGTGTATCAACGCCTTCTTATATCAATACCTTTCAAAGAGGCAGGGAAGAATCAGCTTGGGAGACCATTCCACAGCCTAGTTGGGATGCCATGAAATTTGGCGGTAAAAACGGATATCTTGATTTATTTACCGGAGACAGCAATTATGCAACCCAATTTAAATATACCAATGCTCCTGATGCAGATGCACGTGCGGTACAAGCCACTTATTGGGCAGACCAGTGGGCAGATGAATATGGTGTAGATATTGGTGCTTATAAGGGTAAAGCCAGTAAAATGGGTGATTATTTAAGATATGCAATGTTTGATAAGTATTTCCGCAAAATCGGTACACCTGCTGTGGCTGGAAATGGATATGATGCAGCGCATTATCTCCTTTCCTGGTATTATGCCTGGGGTGGCGGCGTAAGTTCCAGCTGGGCATGGAAAATTGGAAGCAGTCATAATCATTTTGGTTATCAGAATCCTATGGCAGCTTGGATTCTGGCTGAAAATGAAGAATTCAAACCTTTATCAGCAAATGGAACGAAGGATTGGGATATGAGTCTGGATAGACAGCTGGAGTTCTATCAGTGGCTACAGTCTGCTGAAGGTGCAATTGCAGGTGGTGCTAGTAATTCTAATAATGGACGTTACGAAGCTTGGCCAGCTGGAACTGCAACATTTTATGGAATGGGTTATGAAGAAAATCCTGTATATGCAGATCCAGGCAGTAACACCTGGTTTGGTTTTCAGGCATGGTCCATGCAGCGAATAGCCGAATTATATTATAAGACTGGGGATACAAGGGCTAAGGCAATACTCGATAAATGGGTAGATTGGGTTAAGTCTGTAGTTCTATTAAATGCAGATGGAACTTTTGCAATTCCAAGTAATATTGATTGGAGCGGACAACCAGATACCTGGAATGGAAATTACACTGGTAATCCTAATTTGCATGTGACTGTGACCAGTTATGGTACAGATCTAGGTATATCAGGTTCACTTGCCAATACCTTGTTGTACTACAGTAAAGCTTCTGGTGATGATGAAGCCAGAGTTATAGCCAAAGAACTTCTTGACCGTATGTGGAACTTATATAGGGATGATAAAGGCTTAGCGGCTCCTGAAACCAGAGCTGATTACAAACGTTTCTTTGAACAAGAAATCTATATACCCAATGGCTGGTCAGGAACAATGCCAAATGGTGATGTGATGCAACCAGGTGCGAAATTCTTGGATATAAGATCTATGTACAAAGATGATCCCGATTATCAAAAGGTATTAGATGCGTATAACAATGGAGTTGCACCAGAATTCAAATACCACCGTTTCTGGGCACAGTGTGATATTGCAATTGCAAACGGTGTTTATTCCATGCTGTTTGGAGAAGGCGGAGAACCTGTTAATAGTTCAGAAATAGCTCCAACTACTGCACAGTTTGATAAAAAAGCAGACAAACAGTTAGATGTTACAGTCAATCTTACTTTAAATGGTAATACATTTACAGGTGTAAAAGAGGGTACTGCTTACTTGGTACAGGGAAGGGATTATACCATATCCGGCGATACAGTAACTTTATTAAGTACATATCTTGCAGGCAAAGATGTGGGTAATTTAGCCCTGATTTTTGATTTTGATAAAGGAGTAGATCCTGTACTCATTGTTATTATAAGTGATACAATACAAAGTGGCAGTGTAACACCTGCTAATGCAGGGTTTGATAAACATCCGGACAAACAGGCGGATATTGGAGTAAGTTTAGACACCGCAGGTCATGCTCTGAATGGGATAAAGGTTGGAAGTCAGAGTTTAGCAGAAGGAAATGATTATATTGTAACTGGAGATACCATAACCTTACTAAAAGAATCTCTTATGAATTTATCAGTAGGGATTCATAATGTAGTGTTTGATCTAAGTGCAGGTTCAGATCCTGTTCTAATACTTTCGGTTACGGATACTTCAGTTGCTGCAGGAAATATAAAG
>DALYNO010000059.1:0-12120 GCA_031975295.1 Anaerocolumna sp.
TACCTCTAATAACTGGCGTACCTTTTTCATGCGCTTCTTTCATTAACTGTCTGGTATAAGGACGCATTTTCTCCCGAATCAGCATATATTTTTTAAGAATTGTATAAGCTTCTTCGCCATAACTCCATACTTCATTATCACCGCCAGAATTTAACATCCTCTCCCCACTTTTTCTGTAAACCGGTTCTGCTGGCTGACGGTCACCATGTAAGCGCATAACCGGGCAGAAGGTTCCATATTGAAACCAACGAATTAGTAATTCTCTAAAATCCTCATCTTCTGGATTACCACCACCAAATCCTCCGATATCTGTGGTCCACCAAGGAATACCTGCAACACCCATGTGAATACCTGCACAAATTTGCTTTCTAAAGTCATCATAACTTGAGTGAATGTCCCCAGACCATACCAGTGCACCATATCGCTGGCTGCCAATCCACGCACATCTTACCAAATTCACAACACTTTCTGGTTCCGTCTCTGCTTTCTCCCGTCTTGTATGAACCATACCCTCGTAGAAACTTCTAGAATACATTTGAGGATAGATATTCCCTATCTGTACATTGGGTCCCATGTGGTACCTATAGTTATCATAATCATAAACACTGTATTCTGGTTCTGCTTCGTCAAGCCAAAAGAATTCCACTCCTTTGTCATAATAGTTCTTCTTACATTTCTCCCATACATATTCTCTGGCTTCTGGATTGGTGGCATCATAAAAAAGAACGTAACCATCATTAAACCCCATCTGTACTTCCATACCTCGTTCTGTTTTAACCAGATAACCATATTTACGCATTTCTTCCATATTTTCACTTTTCACATCAATTTGGGGCCAAACGGATACCATTAGCTTAATACCCAATTCTTTCAATTCCCTTGTCATAGCTTCAGGATCAGGGAAAAACTCTTCATCAAATCTAAAGTCTCCCATCTTCGGCCAATGAAAGAAATCGCAAACAATTACATCAATTGGTAGATTCCGTTTTTTATATTCTCTTGCTACATTTAATAGTTGTTCTTGATTATAATAACGTAACTTACATTGCCAGAAACCAAGACCATATTCCGGCATCATTGGTACTGTACCACAAACCTTAGCATAGGTCTCTACAATTTCTGAAGGTGTATCACCAGCTGTAACCCAATAGTCAATCTGTTTACTGCTCTCTGCCACCCATTCCGTAAGGTTTCTGCAAAAACTAGCTCGCCCAATTGCAGGATTGTGCCAAAGAAATCCATAGCCCTTATCGGATAACACAAAAGGTACGGAGGCTTGTGAATTACGATGAGCTAATTCAAAAGAGCAATTCTTAATGTTCATTACCTCTTGCTGATACTGACCCATACCATATAATTTCTCATTTTCATCACTCCAAAACTGAACAGTAATCATATGATCACCGCCAATAATCGGCTTGTAACTATGAGCATGTTTATTTAAGGCGCCTTGCGGATCTACTTCTCTTAATAGAAGTTCTCCTTTCTCGTTGTAAAAACTTATCTGGCTCCTCTTCTGCCAACCATACTGCTTCATTACCACACGAATTTTACCATGAATAAGGCTAGCTTCTTGTCCATTGATATCAATAATACAATTTTGATCCTCACTAAGTGGTAAGAGTGCGTAGTCTGTATCAATAACCTCATGCATCATTGCAGCTCTTACCCGCACACTATTCTGTCCCCAGGGCTCAACCACAACGGTTTCACCATTATACCGCCATACTAATTGATTTTTTCTTTGCTCGAAGATTTCCATATTTGCCTCCTTGATTATTTCATATAAGAGTAGACTGACTTGCATTGATAAATTCTAACTTGATATATCTATATATAAAGGCTATAATTGCATTATATTATCCTGGCAAAGATAATACTTTAATATTTTAGGTTTTATATAACACAATTTTGCCCTTAGAGAATGAAAATAACAGTAATGAACAAATATTGAAGCCTAGAAATGGAAAGCAAGAATAAAATGCAAGTGGGAAATATAAATGTGAAATACAATGTGAGATACTAACCTGAATTACAAATGGAGATAGCAGTGGAAAATACTTGTAAGAAATACAGAGGAATACTATGGAAATTACAAGAATAGGAACACCATAGAGATTGTAAAAAGGATAATACATCAAATTTTGATCTATTAATATAAAGGTGGGATTATGTTGAAAGATGTTCCTAATATAAATGAATTAAAAGAGAATATAGCTCATGGAACACCATTGTTTCCATTTTCGATTCATAACACACAGGTTTCTAGGGGCTCGTCAAATATTTTATATAAACACTGGCATCAAGAACTAGAATTTCTTATTGTGGTTGAGGGTGGGGCTATTTTTTATGTGGGTGATGATTGTTATGAGGTCCATGAACAGGAAGGTATTTTTGTACCACCTAATACTTTACATTATGCTACTTCCTTCCAGGGGCTCTCTTGTACCTTTTATGCTTTTGTTTTCCATCCCAACTTTCTTTCTGACAATTACCAAAGTTCATTTTTTCTAAATTATATAAAACCAGTTCTATCGGGTAACCTTGTCTTTACTAAGTACTTCGGAGACCAAAAAATGTGGCATAGGGATTGTATTTCAATTTTATTGTCACTAAGTAATTTATATAATACTTCTTTACAAGATTATGAACTATTAATAAAGGGACGTATGTATGAGCTTTGGCATTTGTTTATAAAACATGCCACCAACCTGATAGAGCCCTTGGCAGCCAAACCAGTAACTAATTTGGAACCTGCTCTTACCTATATTCATACCCATTACAAGGAAGATATTCTACTAAGGACTCTGTCAGACTGTGTGACACTTTCAGAAAGTAGGTTTTGCAGATCCTTTAAATCTGCATATGGTCTATCACCTTTTTCCTACCTGATTCGTTACCGAATTCTAAAAAGTTGTGAAATGATTACTGACACCAATGATAAAATAGCCAACATTGCATGCCATGTAGGCTTTAACAATATCAGCTATTTTAATCGCACTTTTAAATCTATGATTGGATGTACACCTATTGAATATCGGTTAAATAAAGATACTTATATTACACACAATGATTATTAACTTTCCCAAATATATCTGAGAACTTCTGATTTATCCCAGACTACTTTTTTAACCTGCAGAAGGATCTACATAACTTATAAAAATATATGAGAATAATTACACATAAGAGTTTTATTAGAATTATTGATATAACAAAAGATAAAGACAGCTCCAAATTAATCTTTTGAACTGTCTTTATCCTTAAATTTCCTTCTTTGTTTACGCTGCAACTTTTTAGACAATTGATTTTTATGTTTTATACTCTTTAAAACCTTATCTTTTTTTTCACCTTCAAAAATATAGTACCCATATTTCTCATATATTTTAACACCACCAAATACACGAATAAACTTATTTTTATACCATAACTTTCTTTTGGTAACCATATACATCCTTCCACCCAGTTTCAGATGATGATAACCCTTTTCAATAAACTCTTTTGGAACTTTAAAATCTTCATGATAGGGTGGATTGGATAAAATTAGTGTAAATTCCGAGGTTTCTATATTACTAAATCCATTGCTAAGAATAACCTTAGGTTTGAGCATACCGTTTAGTCTTGCATTTTCTTCTGTTAGCAGCGTAGCAGTTTCTGAAATATCAGACATATATACATTGGCTTCTCCTACAAATTTACTTGCTATGATACCTACAATTCCATATCCGCAACCTAGATCCAACACCTTATCTTCTGGGCGAAAGATAACTGTACTTAACAAGGCCGCTGTTCCTTGGTCAATCCCTTTAGGAGAGAACACTTCTTTATTTACTTTAAATTTAAACCATATATTCTGAAAGTAATAATTAATCATATCCTAACAACATTATATTCTTTCTTATATAGGTTTTTAATTAAAAAATACATGTGTTATATCAACTCCTGTCCTTATAAATATTCTACTTATTCGTATCAATTTGACTTAGCTAAGAATGAATCAGGTCACGAAAACACCTTACAACTATTATGACTCCCATCAATTCTATCATATCCATATTTAGATAGGATGCTTAACCTTATATCTGTCAAATGATTGCACAACACTCTCCATATTGTTTAGAATATTTAGTAAGAACAATATTTGATTGCATAAAATATTATTATTTATTCTTTCAAATTTACTCAATAGATTCAAATAAAGACTTAATTACATCATAAGCCATCTTGGGTCTGCGGTACTCATCCACAATCCCTTTATTATTATGGCTGCGAGCTCTGGTTGCAAACCAACCTCCCTCTTCTGTTACACGGCAATCTGCAAATTGCCATACATAAATGCCTGTTAATCTATCATCTGTTTTATAGACTTCTATATTTTCCTGGATAATATCTGCTTGACGTTCTTCACTCCATTTGGCTCTTCCTCTATCACGATATCCATAAATAGCTGCCGCTCCAAACTCACTGACAATGACTGGCTTACCAGCACCACCCGATTTCTTAATCCATTCCATCTCCTGATCATGTCTTTCTGATACTGGTACATCCTGATACCAACCAGAATACATATTAAAGGATACAATATCCGGCAGATCAAGGCATATATCTGTAAAATGTCTGCAAGTAGCTGAAGTGGTAGGACGGCTGGTATCCATGTTCTTAATCTGCTTATACTGTTTGTCATACATTTCTCTGCCCTCTGGTGTCTCGCTGGCGCACTCATTTAGAATTCCCCAAATAACAATAGAAGGGTGGTTAAAATGGAAATCAATCATCTCTCTGATACAGTCTTCACATTGCTTTTCAAAATTCGGGTTCTGCATATCCGCTAATTGAAGTCCTCTGGCATGATTTTCTTCCCATACCAAAATACCTCTCTCATCACATAAATCAAGAAATCTCTCATCATTTGGGTAATGGCAGGTTCTTACTGAATTAGCTCCCATATCCTGCATTAAATCTAAATCCTGCGTCATCAACTGTAAAGGAATTGCACAGCCCAAAACGCCATAGTCTTCATGACGGTTAAAGCCTTTTAGAAATATCCTTTCACCATTTAAATGAATTTTCTGCTCTATAATTTCCACAGTGCGAAAACCAACCCGCTCAATTAAATCATCCACTGGCTTATTATCTTGTAATAAATTCATTTCCAGTAAATATAGCATAGGATTATCATTGCTCCAAGGCACTATAGAATCAAATTCATTTATCCATACAAGGCATTCCTCCTGATCCGGTGCTAAACGGCAGGCTTTACCTTCAATTTCTACACCCGCTAAAGAACCATTTAACAGGATATCACTTTCAGAATCTCCTATATTTTTAACAAGTACTTCTATTTTAGCACTCCATTTTCCATTATTTAATGCAGGTGTAAAATGTAGCTGTTTGATAAATATATCTGATATTTCTTCTATGGATACTGGTCTTGTAATCCCACCATAAGTATAGTAATCATTGGGGATATGTAGTGCAGAATGTTCGCCGAAGGTATTATCCACTACCACCTTTATTTCATGGTCACCCTTTTTTGCATCTTTTACAATGCCTTCAAAAGGAGTAAACGCATTGTAGTGATGAGTTATTAACTGATTATCAAAATATACATCTCCAGTATGACTTACACCTTGAAACACAATTCTTAAATTAGTATCCTTAGACAGCTTAACTTTCTTAGTATAGGTACCAATACCACGATACTTAATCATATCAGGATTTTGTTCCCAGCATCCGGGTACAGGTAATTGATATTTCTTCCCATTATCCTCTTTTATGAAATCCCACATTCCATCCAATTCTTTATAGTTTCTGATTATATGCTGTTCAAAAAGTCTTATCATACCATCCTCCATTAATTTTCCCTAATTAACTTAAGCCACTAGGGTGAATTATGCTTTTTATATTCACACTTTTCCACAGGCCATCCTGCGTTTACTTGGGGTATTCCTTATAAAACATATTTCCTATCATTTCTCATACAAGGATACTCGTTGCATCTTTATGTTATCTACATTATCACATATTAATGCCTTCTTTGCACTTAATTCTACATTTTCCAGAGAAATATTTTGAAGAAAATGTTCAGGAAGTCCACATATTTCAACTGCCGTATCTGCACCTGTACCATGTATGTTCTTTAAATAAATATCTGTAAAATCTGCTGGTGTATCAGATTTAGGAACTACTGTACTATATTTGTAAAACATATTAATTTGCACTGCTTCCTCAAACACATGATTAATTTCTATATCTTCAAACCAGATATCCCTTACATATCCACCTCTGCCCCTCATGGATTTTAAACGTATTCCCTGATTAGTGCCTTGTATCTTACAATCGCTGGCGTAGATATTTCTAACTCCTCCTGACATACCACTTCCAATTACAATTCCACCATGGCCTCCCTCCATAATGCAATTTCGAATTATGATATTTTCACAAGGCTTGTTTACCCTCCAACCATCTTCATTCATTCCAGAATTTATTGCAATACAATCATCACCTGTATCAAAATAACAGTTCTCTATTAACACATTTTTGCAGGAATCTGGGTTTAACCCATCTGTATTGGGTCCCTTGGATATGACAGAGATATTTTTAACTAATACCTGTTCACAATATACTGGATGTAGCATCCACTGGGGACCATCTTTTATAGTAAAATCACATAACTGTATATTTTTGCAACCAACAAATTGGATAAAGGATGGTCTCAGTGCTGCTTCTTCTGTTCCATAAATCCTATGTTCTACTGGTATGCCTTCGCTTTCGGCATAACATAACTCATTTGCTGCTTTTTGCTGAAGCTTTTTCCAATGCCACCAAGCCTCTCCTGAACCAAGTAAAACACCTTCTCCTGTTATAGCAATATTCTCACAATCTCTGGCATAAATTAATGGTGAATAATTATAGCATTCCATCCCTTCCCAACGGGTAAATACCACTGGAAGGTAATCTGAGAAATTACCACTAAATCTAATTATTGCACCTTTTTCAAAGTGTATATGTATATCGTTATATAAACGGATTGGTCCTGTTGTCCATTCTCCCTTACCAATTACAACAGTTCCCCCGCCCAAACTATGGCAGGCATCAACAGCTTTTTGTATGGTGCTGTTCTCTTCTCCAATGATCATATAATCTCTTGCAATTATCCTATTAGAAGGAAAATCTTTAAACTCTAGTTGTTTCATTTCAAATGGTGTTTGTTCAAAAATCATATTGATCCTCATGCACATCACAAGCAGACCTGTGATATTCCATAAAACAAAAATGTAAAACAAATTCTACATTTTGAATCTTAGTGTGCAGCCTTTCCTAATAAATTTTAGCCTCCTGTTACATGCAAGTTATAAAGCTTACTTAATATAAGTATAATACTAATGAAAGAGATATAAATATAATATTTTAGCTAAAACCTTTCCAATATTCGCTTTTTTTGCTAGTATATTAATAGTTCCCTATAGGAATCGTTTTTATAAACTACGTTGTCATGTCTGGTATAAAATAAAAATGCATTAGTAAAATATTAACTAGCGTTTAAGAAATAATAAGGCAGATGATAGTTCCTCTTTTTATAGAAACTATTCATAGAATTTCTAACCTTTATAAGAAAGGCAAACGAATGAATTCACTATATATTAATTATTTACATTCAACTGCAACAATACCTTTACAGGAAAAGTTTATACTCCATACCCATCCTGATTATCACGAGCTTATTTTTCTAATTCAAGGAGATGTGACATTTTGCGCAGAAGGCAATTCATATCCATTAAATCCTAATGATATTGTATTTGCAAGAAATAATGAACTACATCAGATTCTTCATAACTCCCCTACCCCCTATGAACGAATTGTAGTGAAAATACGGACTGACTTTTTTGAAAATTATCATTGTAATGAACTTGGTACATTATTTATGGATCGTAATTTAGGTCAATTTAATCTAATACCCCACAGTATCCACAGTCCCTATCATATCACTCAATTATTCCAAAAAATAGATTCTTATCTTCAGGATAAAAATGACATTGGAGCCTTATGTGTTTTTATAGAAATACTGACTCTTTTAAATAAACTATCCCGTTCCTCTTCACCAGTCCTAAAGAACAATCAGAAAGTAAATGAAATTATTAACTATATTCATGCCCATCTGTCTGAGGTGGTAACCCTGGACACCTTATCCAAGTGCTTTTACCTTAATAAACAATACTTATGCAAAATCTTCAAACTTTCAACTGGATATACGGTAAATCAATACATTAGCTTCAAACGTTACATGCTAACTGAAGAATTAATCAAACAAGGGCTCAGTAAAACGGCTGCTGCTCTGTCAGCTGGATTTAACAGCTATTCTGCTTATTATAAACTTGCACGGATTTATAAGGTACAATATTATGATTCTAATTAAAATAAGGACTGTATAATAAAGAATTGATTATATGATCAAACTTTATTTTATTACAGTCCTTTAACTCTTAGATAATGAATATACCATGCTTATTTATTAATATATTTACTCCACCTGATGATATTTAAAACCTCTATATGCAAAAGGCGTTAATAACATACTTATGAATAATGCAACAGTTGGCATAACAACATATGGCTGCAAGACTGCCCCAAAAATTTCGTAACAGACCGGATCAATCATATTAATATACTCCATCATACTACTTGGCAAAAGTAAGTATAATCTATACAAAGGTAATATATTGTTTGAAGCTTGTATAAACATGGGTATAAAAATCAATCCAGTAATCATTGTAATAACTAGAAAAGGTGATTTTAACTTAGCAGATAGAACCATGGTTATTGCACCTACAACTATGCATGCAAAAAACACACAGATAGAACAAATAATACTTAGCTTACCTATAGTCAAGGGTAATGTAATAAGAGAATATTTTAGCTGTATTACTGTATTGGCTCCATCGAATCCGTAAATTAACATACAGGGAATATATGTTAACAATATTCCTGCTATTACAAGTCCAGTAGTTACTGAAAAGCCTGTAAATAATTTAGCTTTTATTAATGTATTCTTACCATTTTTGGTGGATAGAATGATTTGATCACAGCCTTGATATTCACCACTAAATATAGGTGCTATTAAGAAGGCAATTATAAATGCACAAATTAATCCTGTGGTATACATAAGTACAAGAAATCTATCATATCCCCCATAATATTCGAAAACAAAAGGTTTAACTACTTTTTTATCCAATGTAATTAACTTTTCCTTTACCTGATTACTAACTGAAGACTTTTCTATAGTTTCTTTTATTTTTGAACTCCGATAATTATAAAAAGAACCTGCCATTTCAGGAGAAATATTTTGAAGTTCTTCATATCCAAATACAGGCACAGCTGTTTTATTGTATATGGTTCGTATAATACCATAAATGGAAGAATAGGCTCTGGCATGGGTTTGATACTCATTGGTTTCAATATATCTGATAGTATCTCCCACAGGTACATTTTGATATGCTTTCGCCGCATCCATTATCAAATCTGCATTAATTTCTTTTCCTGCTAACGCTCTATCATATTCACGATCTATTTTCATACTTTCATAATGACTACGCACTGGAATTCCGTCCACATATTCATTTCCAATGATAACTCCAAAACAGCTAAACACGATGCCAACAACAAATAATACCATTGCAATCCAGGTACTTTTCTTCATATAAATTTTCTTATACTCGAATCTCACCAAATCCCAAAAGTTATTCATTTCCACTCACCTCACTAAAGTAATATAAGTACAAATCTTCCAAGGTAGCACTCACTTTACATGCGTTTTTAACGGGGCACTCTTCTGCTACCAGACGTAGAAATGTACTTTCACTTTCATGTCTGATATTAATAATAGGATACTTCTGAAGCATTGTTTCTGCGTCATTATTGTCTACAATACATTCAAAGACTCTATTCTCAATTACTTTTATGATTTCTTCCATACTGCCTTTTTGGATAAGCTGCCCCTCTTTCATTACCAGAATAGTATCCGCAATATGTTCAATATCCGTAACTATATGGGTGGACAGTAATACAATTCTTTCTGTTCCAAGCCTTGAAATCAGATTACGAAATCGTACTCTTTCCTTTGGATCAAGTCCTGCTGTGGGTTCATCCAAAATAAGAAGCCCTGGGTTATTCAACATAGCCTGTGCAATGCCAAGCCTCTGTTTCATGCCGCCTGAAAAGGTTTTAATTTTCTTTTTAGCTACCTCTGTAAGAGATACAAGTTCCAATAATTCTGTTGCTTTTTCTTTGGCACGAGATTTTGAAAGTCCTTTTAAACTTGCAATATAGAGCATAAAATCAAAAGCCGTAAATTCTGGATAATAACCAAAGTCCTGCGGAAGATACCCTAAGGTGTCCCTGTAAGCTTCCTCAGCTACATCAATACCATTTAGTTTAATTTCACCACCTGTAGGCTTTATAATCCCACACATCATGCGCATAAGAGTAGTTTTGCCTGCACCATTTGCTCCAAGTAGTCCATAAACACCTTTATTAAATGTAAGTGAAATACGGTCCACAGCAATCTTATTGTTATATTGCTTTGTTAAACGATCAATGACGAGTTCCATTGTAATTCCTCCGTGCGTTTTAGAAGTTTCATAAATTCTTTTACTAGTAGAATAGTAGTTACCATAAAAGCTATCCCCCAAACTAATACACCTCTTTGGGTATAAAGTAATTGTTTTTGTTGAACAAGAAGAAATACACTTATACTTGTTACCCCTGCTACTCCAGCACTAACATATGCTGCATCTTTCATACGAAAATAATTGGTAATGAAAAGTGATAGATAAGTGCAGAACAAGAATGGCGTCAGACTGATCAAGGTGAATTGTAAAAAACTATAGTCCGAATACTTTGCAAATATAATTACCAGAAATAATATAATAATAAAATGAAAGCTGCCTATAAGAGATAATCGAATTAGGGTTATTTTACTGAGGTTATATTTACAGCTCATTTCGATTTCCGCCATGTTATAAGAAGTACTTCTGCTTATTTCAGTAACTCCAAGTGCAACCAGAAAAGGTAAGACGGCAGATACTATTCCAATGGTTTTAAATGTTGTATGGTAAGCCTGTATAAATAAAGTCAGCGCTATTACCAAAAGAATTGAGAAACACCAAAAGCGTTTTCTGATATAACCAAACTGGGATAAAAAAAATTCCAAGCTATTACTTTTGGGATAGGAGAGATTACTTATAAACGTATTTCTTTTTATAGGTGGGGGTGGGGTAAATGCATTCTTAAGGCTTTGCTTTAATTTTCTATCCATTATAATACCATATCCTTTCTATGAGACTGCATACTTAGGGACACAGACACCAATTTGCTGATGACAATTTATTTTTCACGCCAGTCCTCCTCTCTTAAGATACTTTTAAGTTCTTTCAGAGCTGTATTAAGTTTTCTATAAACTGCATAACGAGACAAATTAGTAAATGCTGCAATTTCTCCAATGCCAAGTTCATTCGAAAATCTTAATAATATAATTTCTTGTAACTCCTCTGGTAGTAAATCCACTGCCTGCCTAACCGCTAAACTATTTTCTATAGAGACCATATCATCTTCCGCAACTAGATTCTCATCATATGGTACAGTCTGTTTCTTTCTAAAATAGTCAGTGCAATGATTTTTTGCAATGGTGTATAGATATGCAAGCTGCTTTCCTCTGTTTATGTATGTTATTTGGCTGAAATATTTGAGAAAGGTTTCCTGCGTTATATCTTCAGCTACTTCTTTATTTCTAACTTTAAAAAAACAGTATTTGTATATCTTATCATATTGATCTCCAAGTTCTAAAGACATAAGGAACCTCCTCTCTCTTTGTAGTTTCATAATTACATATGTATAACGTATGAGTATATATAAATGTGCGGGCAAAATAAAAAATTATGTGTTTTTATTATCATAACAATTATTTTGATATTTTTGTAGGCTAGCTTTATTAATTGCTACTTTTAATTGTAGTTATATTTGATGTGTTACTTATTACATTGACTGTGGTTATATTAACCGTGTTATTTGTTGCCTCGACTGTGGTTATATTAACCGTGTTATTTGTTGCCTCGACTGTAGTTATAT
>DALYNO010000060.1:0-12106 GCA_031975295.1 Anaerocolumna sp.
AACGGGCTAAAGATATAAAAAGTAAACATAATAACATTAAAAAGAAGGAGGGTTTCTATGTCTGATTTACAAGTGATGGGTAAAAATGCAAGATTAGCTGCTGCTAGTTTAAACAAAATGCAGCAAGCACAAAAAAACAGAGTGCTTGAGAATATAGCTAAGGCTTTAGTGGAGCATACTGAAGTAATTTTAGAGGCAAATGCTGAGGATATTAAGAATGCAAGAGAAAATGGAATCTCAGAAGCATTAATTGACAGATTATCATTAAGTGTTGAGAGAATCAAAGCCATGGCAGAAGGCTTACTGGATATCGCAGCCTTAAATGATCCTATAGGTGAAGTCATATCTATGTCTAATCGCCCCAATGGATTAACAATAGGACAGAAAAGAGTACCTATTGGAGTTATTGGTATTATATATGAATCCCGCCCCAATGTTACTGCTGATGCTTTTGGTTTATGCTTTAAGACTGGAAATGCAGTAATTTTAAGAGGGGGCAGTGATGCAATTCATTCTAATCAAAGTATAGTAAACGTGATGAAAGAGGCATTAATTTCTTTGGGTGTTACGGAGTATGCCATTCAATTAGTGGAGGATACGAGCAGAGAAACCGCCAGAGAATTGATGCGATTAAATAAATATCTGGATTTATTAATACCTAGAGGCGGTGCTGGATTAATCAAAACTGTAGTGGAAAATAGTACGGTGCCTGTTATTGAAACAGGTACTGGCAACTGTCACATTTATGTGGATGAATCTGCAGAATTTGAAATGGCGTTAGCTATTATAGACAATGCCAAAACACAAAGACTTGGAGTATGTAATGCCTGTGAATCTTTGGTAGTACATCAAAATATAGCCAAGGAATTCTTACCTTTGTTATATGAAAGACTTACTGAAAAAGAAGTAGAAATCCGTGGGGATGAAAGAGCAAGGACTATTATTGCAAATATTACACCAGCTACTGAAGAAGATTACGGGACTGAATACCTGGATAAAATAATATCTCTAAAAATTGCTGATACAATTGAGGAAGCAATTGAACATATTAATAAATATAATACAAAACACTCAGAATCTATCATAACCAGTAATTATAATAATGCGCTACAGTTTTTAAATGAAATTGATGCTGCAGCAGTATATGTGAATGCCTCCACAAGATTTACCGATGGTGGAGAGTTTGGTTTTGGTGCAGAAATTGGCATCAGTACACAAAAATTACACGCTAGAGGACCCATGGGACTTCTTGCTCTAACATCTACAAAATATATTATATTTGGTAATGGACAGACTAGACCATAAATAATAACTATTTGAGAATTTATAGGTATATTAGGAACCATAAGTTATAAAGGATGCAGATATAAGGCAAAGCTTTATCGTTAATGAATTTTCAGGTAGAGCGGCTTTATAATCTGTATTTTTTTATATATTTTTAAGATGATATTGGGGCAAACAGCCCAACCGAAACACTTCATAAGTTTTTGCACAAATTATCTGTTTCATAAAATGTTTAGAACCAATATCAGAAAATCAGATATTCTTATGATTGGAATCCAAGCATGAGACTTTCTGATTTGTGCAAATTGCTAGGATGTAATATGAATTGGGATATTTGACCCGGACATCTTAGGATTATGGTGTCAAAAGCCTTCTGAAAAATTTGCTAATGAATATGAGAGCGAGTAGATGCCTATATATTACGCATAATCTTTTCACGGTCTAAATTTGGATTTTGGCAACTTAATCATGATAGGGGAATAAAAAAGTGGGGATGAAAATTTTTCCTAGGAGAAGACAATGACAAAATTAGAAAGACTACTAAAGAAATGCATGGAGCAAAATATGCCAAATGGAGGGACAGCAGAATCCTTTAATGAAACGTTAACTGAACTTGGCAGATGGGTATTTACACTATACAACCAAGGTAAATTAAAGCTTTATAAAGATCATGCAAAGGAAAATTGCATGGAAGAACAGGAATCAATTAGCGACTATGTGAAGGAACTAGGTGAAATATGTTTATCTCATGTTTACTGGAAAGAAAAAGATAGAAATCTTGGGGAATTAATTGCAGCTTGTCATTATGATTTATCCAAAGTACTAGAAGAATCCCAGACAGGTTATCATCCTAGCTATACCTATTACAGAAATGACAGCGAACCCAAAGGGATACCGTCAGAACTTGCAAATGTAATTATAAGAATTTTTGTTATCTGTTATTATTATGATATAGATATAGAAACGGTTTTTCTTGAAAAAGTGGAAATTAGGAAATGCAGAAAACGAGCTCAAAATAATAAATTGAAAACAGTTTCTAAAAAAAGGTTAGAAAAAGATAAACAAGAAGCAGAAAATGAAAAGGCCAATGAATGATTGCTGTTGTAATTTATGCAGTCTTCATATATAATTTTAAGGATGAATATTAAATAATTACGTTGGAAAGTAGAGATTAATCATGAATTATGCAGATATTGATTTAAATAATATAGATATCTATGGGAAAGAACCTAGTACTGAACCGGGCAGACAATATTATTTTATAGCAAAATGTAGAGAGTGGATTAAAGCAAAAACATTGGAAACTGGAAGACCACTTACTTTTAATATTGTTACCTTTGGTTGTCAAATGAATGCAAAGGATTCAGAAAAGTTAGCGGGAATCTTAGAGAAAATAGGTTTTGTGGAAACAGATACAGAAGCAGCAGATTTTGTTGTTTACAATACTTGTACAGTTAGAGAAAATGCCAATTCCAGAGTTTATGGAAGACTTGGTCACTTAAATAGTTTGAAGAAGAAAAACCCCCATATGATGATTGCATTATGCGGCTGTATGATGCAAGAGGATGCTGTAGTTGATAAAATCAAGAAAAGCTATCGTTTTGTAGATATCATATTTGGTACTCATAATATCTTTAAATTGGCAGAATTAATTGATACCAGACTCACCTCAAAGGGTATGATTATTGATATTTGGAAAGACACTAATCTAATTGTAGAGGATTTGCCAAGCGAAAGAAAGTATAAGTTTAAAGCTGGTGTTAATATTATGTATGGCTGTAACAATTTCTGCAGCTATTGTATTGTTCCTTATGTAAGAGGGCGGGAACGAAGCAGAAATCCGGAAGATATCATTAAAGAAGTGAAAGAATTAGTAGCTGATGGTGTTTTAGAAATTATGCTTCTTGGACAAAATGTAAATTCTTATGGTAAAACCCTTGAAAATAAAATGACATTTGCAGATTTATTAAGAGAGTTAGAAAAGGTTGAAGGTCTGGAAAGAATACGTTTTATGACCTCTCATCCTAAAGATCTATCAGATTCCTTAATTGAAGTTATGCAGAACTCAACTAAAATTTGTAATCATCTCCATTTGCCGGTGCAAGCAGGTAGTACAAATGTATTAAAGAAAATGAACAGAAGTTATACAAAGGAAGAATACCTTTCACTTGTTCAGCGAATTAAAACAGCTATGCCGGATATATCCTTAACAACAGATATAATTATTGGATTTCCGGGAGAAACAGAAGAAGACTTCCAAGAGACATTAGAGGTTGTTAAAAAAGTGAAATATGACAGTGCATATACTTTCCTATATTCAAAACGGTCTGGTACGCCGGCCTCCGTTATGGAAGGACAAGTAGATGATGCAACTGCTAAAGATAGATTTAACCGGCTTTTAAAAGAAATTCAAGGAATTTCTGCAGAAATAACCCAACGGGATGAGGGCAAAATCGCAAGTGTTCTGGTAGAGGAAGTCAACCAACAGACACCATCATTAGTTACAGGTAGACTAAGTAATAATATTTTAGTACATTTTGAAGGCAATGAGAATTTAGTTGGAAGTATAGTACAAGTTACTTTAAAAGAATGTAAAGGCTTTTATTATATGGGAGAAATGGTCTAAAACACTGGTAAATGCTGTTAATGGGGAGTTTTTAGCTTGCTTAAATTGATTATATATTTATAATATTCTCGATTATTTTCGGTGTATTTTGACATAATGCATAAAAATTTAGTATCTACACTTGACATACTCATGAAAACAGTATAAAATTTAAGTGTTGTATTTATGTACAATGAAAATTAAATAAGGAGGTGCTCCTGTGCAAAAATATATACCATTAATTATTGTAATTGTATTGGTATTATTTGTAATCGTTGTTCTTCTTGTTTGGAAAATTGCTACGGCCTACCGTATTAAAGTCGTTGAAGCCAAAATCGGTTCTGCCGAGGAAAAAGCAAGAGAAATCATAGATGAAGCTATAAAGACAGCTGAAACTAAGAAAAGGGAAGCCTTACTCGAAGCAAAGGAAGAGTCTTTAAAGACTAAAAATGAGCTAGAGAAAGAAGCAAAAGAAAGAAGAGCTGAAGTTCAACGTTATGAAAAACGTGTCCTTTCAAAGGAAGAAACTTTGGACAGGAAGATTGAAGCACTCGAGAAGAAAGAATCTAAACTATCAGTAAAAGAAGCCGACCTTGACAGAGTCAGGGCAGAAGCAGAAGAATTGCATGGCAGACAATTACAGGAGTTAGAAAAAATTTCTGGACTTACCTCCGAACAAGCGAAAGAATATCTTTTAAAAACAGTTGAAGACGAAGTAAAACATGAAACTGCAATGTTAGTAAAGGAACTTGAAAGCAAGGCAAAAGAAGAAGCAGACAAAAAGGCAAAGGATTATGTTGTTACAGCAATTCAAAATTGCGCTGCTGACCATGTAGCAGAAACAACTATTTCCGTTGTACAACTTCCAAATGATGAGATGAAGGGAAGAATAATTGGTAGGGAAGGACGCAATATCAGGACACTGGAGACATTAACAGGTGTTGATTTGATTATTGATGACACGCCGGAAGCAGTTATTTTATCAGGTTTTGACCCAATCAGAAGAGAGGTAGCAAGGATTGCCCTTGAGAAACTGATTGTGGATGGAAGAATTCATCCGGCCAGAATAGAAGAAATGGTTGAAAAGGCTCAGAAGGAAGTTGAAGTCATGATTCGTGAAGAAGGTGAAGCAGCAACTTTAGAAGTTGGTGTTCATGGAATTCATCCGGAACTTGTACGTTTACTGGGTAAAATGAAGTTTAGAACAAGTTATGGTCAAAATGCTTTAAAACATTCTATAGAGGTTGCACAGTTGTCCGGCTTATTGGCAGGAGAAATCGGTGTGGACATAAGAATGGCAAAAAGAGCTGGTTTACTACACGATATTGGAAAATCTGTTGACCACGAGATGGAAGGCTCACATATTCAAATTGGTGTAGACTTATGTAGAAAACATAAGGAATCTCCAATTGTTATTAATGCAGTGGAGGCACATCACGGAGATGTTGAACCTGAGTCATTAATTGCTTGTATTGTGCAAGCTGCTGATACAATTTCAGCTGCTCGACCAGGTGCAAGACGAGAGACATTAGAAACATACACAAACAGATTGAAACAGTTAGAAGATATCTCAAACGGCTTTAAAGGGGTAGATAAGTCATTTGCTATACAAGCAGGTAGGGAAGTGCGAATTATGGTAGTACCGGATCAGGTTACTGATGCGGAAATGATTTTACTTGCTAGAGACATATCCAAACAAATTGAGTCTGAACTTGAATATCCAGGTCAGATTAAAGTAAATGTAATTAGGGAATCTAGAGTAACTGATTACGCTAAATAATCTTTAAAAAGAATATAAATAGCTGAGAACCTGAAAGGGTTCCAGCTATTTTTTTTAAATACATATACTCTATCAAGTTAATACGTTATAAATTGAACTTGGCATTGAAGCAGAAAATTAATTAGCCTTACGCTATATTTTTCTTGCAATCTAAAAAGTTATATACTACAATATTTAGGAACTTTAAAGATGTATAATTGTATACATAAGACCAATAATAGGTACGTACAATGAGGTACGTTATGAGGAGGAAATATGTCATTAGATTTATCGGTAAAAGCGCAGGCAGTGAAGCCTTCCTCTACCCTTGCCATTACAGCAAGAGTAAAGGAATTAAAATCTCAGGGAATTGACGTAGTAGGGTTTGGGGCAGGAGAACCTGATTTTAATACTCCTTATAATATTAACGAAGCAGCAATTCATGCCATACAAGAGGGTTTTACCAGGTATACTGACGCTTCAGGGACGGAAGAACTTAAGAGTGCTGTGTGCAGGAAATTTAAAACATTTAATCATATTTCATACAATACAGACCAAATTGTAATCAGTAATGGAGGCAAGCACTCTCTTACTAATGTATTTAGTGCTCTATTAAATCCGGATGACGAAGTAATTATTCCGGCACCTTATTGGCTTAGTTATCCCGAGATCGTAATGCTTGCAGGGGGTATTCCGGTATTTATAAGTGCAAATAAATCACAGAATTATAAAATCAGTGCAAAACAAATTGACGATGCCTGTACGGAGAAAACGAAAGTATTAATTATAAATACTCCCAACAATCCTTCAGGAATGATCTATACCAAAGAAGAATTAGAAGCTATAGCAGCGGTAGCGATAAAAAGAAATATATATGTAGTTTCTGATGAGATGTATGAAAATTTAGTTTATGGAGATGCAAAACATGTAAGTATAGCCTCTTTAAATGAGGAAATATATAAGAGAACAATTACATGTTGTGGAGTATCTAAAAGCTATGCCATGACAGGATGGAGAATTGGTTATACAGGTTCTTCCACTGAAATTGCCAAATTAATGGGTAGTATTCAAAGTCATCAAACCTCCAATCCCAATACAATAGCTCAAAAAGCCGCTATGGAGGCCCTAAATGGCAGTCAGGAAACTGTTAATACTATGAACGATGAATTTAATAGAAGAAGAGAGTATATAACAGACCGAGTTAGAAACCTGCCTTATTTAGATGCAGTTACGCCACTTGGAGCATTTTATCTCTTTGTAGATGTAAGCCAAGTGTTGTTAAAATACTATAAAGGTGAACTAGTTGAGAACGTTCAAAAGCTGATTGATATTTTGTTAAGGGATTTTAGAGTAGTGGTTATTCCATGTGAGGATTTTGGATTTGCTGACCATATAAGATTATCTTACGCAATTAGCATGGAGCAGATTAAAAAAGGAATGGATAGATTGGAAGAATTTCTCACACAGTTATAAAAAGATAAGGGAACGTTTGACTCATAAAAATATACCTGCATGATTTGCGGGATTGAAAGGTAAGGTAATTGAAATGGATCATTTAGAATACAAACGATTAAAAAGGGTGCCTGTTCATAAAGGACATATAATTGATGTATATACAGATACAATGAAGCTGCCAAGCGGAAATACTGCCCAGTGGGATTTTATTTCACACAAAGGTGCAGCTGCAATTGTTCCAGTGAATAAAGATGGCAAAATAATTATGGTGAAACAGTACCGAAATGCGGTTGAACAGTATACACTAGAGATTCCGGCAGGTGGACTAAATGCAGGAGAAGACATGAAAACCTGTGCTGCAAGGGAGCTGGAGGAGGAGACTGGATATCGTTCAGATCATATTGCGCATTTATTTGATTTATATACCACAGTAGCCTTTTGCAATGAAAAAATTGGAATCTATTACTCCGAGGATTTAGTTCCAACACAACAATCCTTGGATGAGGATGAATTTGTTACAGTAGAAGCATATACCCTTGATGAACTGACAGACTATATATTTCAAGGTAAAATCGTTGATGCAAAAACAATTGCAGCCTTATTAGCATATAGAACAAAAAAGAACTTATAGAATTTCTTAATGCCGATGCAAAATGTATCGGCATTATTTTTGGAGATTTATCATATGTTTAGGAAGAGATGGCAGAAAGGATAAGTATATGATGAATTTTCTAAAAAGACAATTTCGTAAAATGGGTGAGGTTAAATTTGGTTTATTTCTTGTGATTGTCGGTGGAATATTAGGTCTAATAGTAGCCAGAGTCCTAAAAGGTTTTTATTGGAACAATATCAATATTATGGATGCAGATTATCTAAAGAAGATTAAGGATACAACCATAGACTATTCTGCTTTACTAGGTTACGTATATTGGAATATTTTTAAACCTTTTGTGTTATTTTGGGTGGTAACTGTGACAACTCTGGGGATACCCTATATTGGCTTGTGCTTGGTTTACATAGGTTTCCAAAGTAGTTTTTTTGCTACGATTGTGTTAATGAAATATGGTTTCAAAGGTATCTTACTTATTTTTGGCTATACCTTTCCTCATTATCTTATATACATTCCGGTTATATTTGTGTGTTTGCGTAGCGGGTTTTATTTGTGCAGAATTATTCATTATGAACACGTAAGCAGAAAAGGAAGGTCAGAAATTATTATAAAACATTTCCTTCTTATTGTAGCCTTAGGAATTTTATTGGCTTTAGGTGGTTTGGTTGAGACATATACCAATACTTTTATACTAAGAAAAATATTAGGATTATTCTAAGGAATTTATTTTGATGGATTTATAAATTACAATTGCATTTCCTAAAATATCACATTATAATTAAAATGATTATTGTAAATTAACATAAAGGAGAATGCTGTATGAAGGCTTGTTTAAAAGGTTTTATGGATTATTTGTCAGAAGTGAAAAAAGCATCTTTAAATACAGTAATGTCATATAGTAATGATTTGACAAAACTGATTCATTATTTATCGGAGATAAATATTTTAGAAGTTGATAAAATCAGCGAGACAAGCTTAAACTCCTATGTATTATATATGGAAAGAGAAGGTATGTCACCAGCTACCGTATCCAGAAATATTGCATCCATTAGGGCTTTTGTTATGTATTTACTTCGAAATGGTATGATAAATCATGACCCCTGCCAGCGCATGAGATCGCCCAAAGTTGAGAAAAAGCCGCCCCAGATATTAACGTTAGAACAGGTTAACGGCTTATTAGAACAACCAAGTACTTACACACTAAAGGGTATAAGAGATAAGGCAATGCTGGAACTATTATATGCTACCGGAATAAGAGTATCAGAATTGATTTCCATTAAACTTGAAGATTTGAATATTAAAAATAGATTCTTAAGATGTTGCAGCGAGAACAAGGAAAGATTAATTCCTTTTGGTAATATGGCTAAGCAGGCTCTTGATACTTATTTGCAAAAGGCCAGAGAACAATTAATTGGTGTATTAGATAATGATTTGGTTTTTACAAACTTATCCGGTGATGCCATGAGTAGACAAGGGTTTTGGAAGATTATTAAAGGATATGGTAAGAATGCCGGCATTGAAGAAGAAATTACGCCTCAAATTCTTAGAAATTCCTTTGCAGTACATATGATGGATAATGGAGCAGATATTAAGAGTGTACAAGAATTACTAGGCCATTCGGATATTTCTACCACTCAAATGTATGTAAAGAATAGAAGTAAAAAGATTACGGATGTTTATGCTAGTGCCCATCCCAGAGCTAATATTTCAGAATATTAATGGAACTGCAATGAAGTATATTTTAGGAACGAGATTGAGGTTGAGAAGGCCTGCTATTATCAAGGGGTTATAAAGAACCAGGAGTAGTTTGGTTTTATTCTGTCTTAAGCAATTAGTGAATCTGATGACTCATTGCCTAAGACAGAATAAAGCCTAGCAACTCTTGGTTCTCTTATGTTTTATAGATAGCAGCAATTAAAACTTTGTTAATAAATAGGAAGGATAGTTTAAAACAATAGTAGGTTTAGCACTATATGCTTGACTATGCTATGATTTAGATATGGTCTGCTATTGTATAAATTAATTTTTCTGATTCTGCCCAGCCTAGGCAAGGATCGGTAATGGATTTGCCGTAGATGTGTTCTGATACTTTCTGACTGCCGGGTTCAATGTAACTTTCAATCATGACACCTTTTACCAATTTGGCTATATCAGGGTTAACTGTACGGCTGTGTAGAATTTCTTTCACTATTCTTGGTTGCTCTGAATAGAGCTTATTAGAATTAGCATGGTTGGCATCTACGATAACAGCAGGATTTAGCAAGTCTCTTTTGTTATACATTTCTAATAGATTGATTAGATCTTCATAATGATAATTTGGAATGGATTGTCCATGTTTATTAACTGCACCTCTTAAGATGGTATGGCTTAAAGGATTACCACTGGTTTTTACTTCGTAAGCACGAAATAGGAAGGTATGGCTTGCCTGTGCAGCTACACAAGAGTTAAGCATTACGGACAAATCCCCACTGGTAGGATTTTTCATTCCTGCAGGGCAATCCATACCGCTTATGGTTAAGCGATGTTGTTGATCTTCTACAGATCTAGCCCCAACTGCTACATAGGATAGTATATCTGCCACATAAGGCCAATTCTCAGGATATAGCATTTCATCGGCTGCAGTAAGGCCAGTTTCAGCAATTGCTCTAAGATGAAGTTTTCTCATGGCAATTAAACCTTCTTGTAAATCAGGTTCTTTTTCAGGATCAGGTTGGTGTACCATACCTTTATAGCCTTCTCCGGTTGTTCTTGGTTTGTTGGTATAAATTCTAGGGATAAGTATTAGCTTGTCCTTTACCTTTTCCTGAACCTTTGCTAATCGGTTTATATAATCACATACAGAGTCTTCATTATCTGCTGAGCATGGCCCGATAATAACTAGAAATTTGTCTGAATCTCCAGTAAAAACATCTTTTATTCTTAAATCTCGATCCCGCTTTACCAGAGCATCCTTTTCAGGGAGAGGATATTGTTCCAATAATTCAGATGGAGAAATAACTTTTTGTATAATTTCAAAACTCATTGTAGTACTCCTTTCGCTTTAGCATATTAAAAGCATTTTAAACTCTTTTTTTATTTAAGTCAATGCCTAGGTTTTAAGGGAGAGAAATGTATGGTACTAATGTACCTCTATCATGAACTACTTTTGTTATTTATGAGTGCAATAGTTGAATAATTAGTTGGAAACTTATATAATAGATAGGAATAGTATTAGACAATATAGATAAAACTTGTATGAAAATACGTAATATTTGGAAAAATAGTAGAATTATAACCTAAATTTTAGCATTCATGAATCGTTTAACAGGAGGAAAGTATTTGGATAATAGACATAAACCGATGCCCGGAGAACTTTACAGGCATTTTAAAGGAAAGTTATATCAGATCGTATCTGTTGCAACTCATACTGAAACAGAGGAAGAGCTGGTAGTATATCAGGCATTGTATGGAGATTTTGGCATTTATGCTCGTCCCCTTACAATGTTTATGAGTAAGGTAGACACAGTGAAATATGCTGAAGTAACAGCAGTATATAGATTTGAATTATACAAAACTGCTGCAGGAGTAGTTTTATCAGCAGAAGATATATATACTGATAAAACGAAGGAGTTAGTTCACAAGGACATTCAAATCACACAACCTGAGGATATGAAGCCAGGCATGGCGCATCAGAAATCTAATGAAAATATTTCGTTGCAGCAGAACACTCCTATAGAGCTGCATCAGGAAATAGAAGTTATAAATTCTGAAGAACTGCGTACAAATTTAAATGAAAATGGTATAAGTACCATACTGATGGAGTTTTTGGATGCAACTTCTTTTCGTGATAAGCTGGAAATCATTCAGAGCTACAAGAAAGATTTGACGGATAAAATCATTAATGATATGGCTATGTCTATAGATTGTACAGTAATGGAGGGGGATATGGATGAGAGGATTGCTTCTCTGATTTATTGCCTGCAAACCAGAATACGTTTTGAAGGAAGAAGATTTCGTTAATGTAAGCTTGATACTGTAAGGGATGCAGATATAGGATTATTACAGTCATAAAACAGGAATTAACAGACCAGCTTAGGGTTCGATTCAAATCCTAACCTGGTCTGTTAATCTATGGTACACTTATCACATAGTAGTTGGGTAGAAGTTCTTTGTCTTTAATCAATGTTTAATTTTTTTCTAAACATGTGTGTTGTTAATCCGTAATAAATAAAGGAAAGCGTGGTATTTACTATGATTAGTATAGTGATAACAATATAAAATATAGAAGCAGGAGAGAATCTAATATTTACTTGTATTAAGCTTCCAATTCCTAAAGTGAGTAATCCAACTGCTTGTATTGCTGTATAGATTGCCATATATGCAATAAAGGATCCCAGAAGTTTATGTTTCTTAT
>DALYNO010000061.1:0-12078 GCA_031975295.1 Anaerocolumna sp.
CATCCACGCCCCAGGATACGATGGAAACGACACCTTCGTTTTTCACTACTTCATAAAATTTTTCTGTTAGCATAATAAAATTCCTCCTATATGGTTTATAAAACATTGCAATAATGACATTGATAAGATAGGTTTGTCTAATAATAGAAAAGTCATGCAATGCGTATATTATAGATAAGTGATATCTGTAATTAATTATATTACTTTTAAAAGATTATGTCAACAAGAAAATATATTATAGATACATTATATCTACAATATCTATCTAAATGTTGACTAACCCATCAAAATGAAGTAATATGTGGAAAGATTATATTGTTTTAGGAGGAAATATAAGTGCAATTTTCAATTGGAGTTGAATACGCCCTACATTGCTTATTTTATATGATAGATATTCCAGCGGGTAAATCTGTAGGAATTAAAGATTTGGCAACATTTCAAGGGGTTTCAGAAACCTACTTATCTAAAGTATATACAAAACTAAGAAAGTCCGGTATAGTTAAGGCGATTCCTGGGGTTAACGGAGGATACGCTCTGGCTCGTAATCCAAAAGAGATAACCTTTTGGGATATTGTAGAGGCGGTGGAAGGCAGTTCACCATTATTTCAATGTGCGGAGATTAGGCAAAATGAGATAATTCTAGATAAAGACAACTTACCTGAATCACATACCAAATGCCCATGCTTAATCAAAGTTGTGATGTTAGAAGCAGAGGAACAGATGCGGAGCTATTTAAGAAATAAGACTTTAGCCTGGCTTTATGAGCAAGTTAAGGATAAGATTCCAGAAGATCTTAGTAAAGCAACGGTTGAGTGGTTTAATCAGCCTAAACTTAGGTAATATAAATAGACAATTTGGAGACGGTATAGTTTACTTAATCTTAACTGGGAGATAGGAAACGTACTGACTAAATTAAATTATCATGCTAGTGACAGAGTTTTATGGCTGACCCTCACCGGTCGGGTGACTGCTGTCAGAAAATTCGTACCAATTGTAGAATAAATTCCAGAAAACAGATGCTTCGTAATTCTCAATAGTAATATAAAAACTGTAAGGAGAGAGTTAAATGAAAGAATTTTATATCAATAATCAAGGTTATGTTATGCGTTATCATGATTTTCCTGGAACAGATATACCGATTCTTTTTATCCATGGACTGGGATGTGCCGGTTCTTTTGATTATCCTAATGTTGCAGTGCTGGATTCTTTGAAAAAACATCGTCGTATTATAGTAGACCTTTTGGGAGCAGGATATAGTGATAAACCAGAGGATTTTACTTATACAGTTGAAGGACATGCAGAATATTTGGTGAAGCTTATAAATTACTTGAGTCTGGATACATTTATATTATTTGGACATAGTTTAGGGGGCGCTATTGCTCTTTCCTTGGCTGATAAATGTGAAAATAGACTTCATCAAATTATTCTAAGCGAATCAAACCTTGACAAAAGTGTAGAAGGGTCTACAAGTAAACATGTGGCTGGTTATGAACTCAATGACTTTATTAGTTATGGTTTTAATAAACTAGTGAAGGAGAGTCGTGAGAATGGTAATGCAATGTGGGCAGCAACATTATCCAATTGGTTCGCCACTGCCGTATACCAGTTATCCAAGTCAGCAGCTGGGGAGGTAACCCATCTTGGAGAAGTATTTTATATGCCCTTAAGTGTCATAAGACGTTTATCTTTGGTGAGAATTCTCTACCAGACTTGGATTTAGAAGTACTTGCTCAACATGACATCCAGATTGAAATTGTTGAAGAAGCAGGTCATTCCATGGCTTGGGAGAATCCAATAGGTTTGGCAGATGCAATTAATAGAGGCATTCAAGCTGCAAGGTAGATTTATTATTCATAAGAATTATTAATCATTACCCACAAGGAATGTATGAATCTTTATAAGGAGGCTGGCATGAAGCAGGATAGTTATGTAGCCATAATCAGTGATCAAACAAGACGTGCAATGTGGGAAGTACAAAATGTAATCAGTTGTATCCCTGATGATTTGTGGAATAAAAAGTTCTCAGAAATGCCCATGTGGAAACATGTCTATCATATGGTTCACTCTTTAGATTTATGGTTTATTAACCCTCGTGACAGACATTTTAGAGAACCTGCAATTCATGTTCCTGATTTAAATAATCTGGATGTTACCTCGGATAAAGAACTATCAAGACAGGAGATTGATGATTATTATACCTGTATAAAAGCAAAGATAAATGCTTATCTAGGTGATTTGCAAGATACAGACTTACTAAATAAGCCACAGGATTGTGAATATACAAGATATACCCTGATTCTTGCTCAGCACAGGCATTTACATAGCCATATGGGGATGATTATGGGGTTTATCATAAGTAAGGCAGGGGTGTGGCCTAAAGTAGTTGGCTTGGAGGGGGAGATTCCCCTTGATGAAACATATGGATTATATTTTTAATTGTTAAACTGCTTATTTCCTTGGCATGAAGGGAATAAGCAGTTTTTTTGAATAAATTTACCCTTTATTAAGATGATTGGTCGCACGTATTCATTAGGCATAAAATTTACAAAAAATAAAATTAGATATACAAGAAAAATTAAAAGTACCTCCTTTAGCAATTGGTTAAATGTACTGATAAAATCATAGAATTTACTTTTACCTAAATAGGATTATCAAGTTTAATTTCTGGATTAATTGCGTTAGCATTTATCAAAAAGAATCTAAAGACAGAACCATTGGCAGTGTTAAACAAACGGAGAATTAATGGGAGCATTCAACCCCAAATTACACAATTTAACAAAAACATTGACTAAAAATGAATAAATGTTAAAATATGTATAAGTAGTAACGAAAAAAATATAGTAGCTACAATATCTACATATTCTATCTTCTTTCGTCTTAATAACCAATCATTCCATTAAATACCGACAAAAACAAGGCATATATACAAGATAGTATTCTAACTTTTATAGTAAAATTAATCTGATTAAGGAAAGGAAGATACATAGTGTTTTTTATTTCAGAAATTTGGCGTCGTATTTGGCGAAACAAGGGGCGTAGCCTGCTCTCTATATGTATTGCTGCACTACTAGTTTCCTTTGTGGGCATATATATGGGGAATATTAAAAAGAATGAGATAACCTTACAGAGTTTATCTGATACGATTCCCGTTATGGCTCAAATAACCAATCGAAATGGGTCCAGAGACATAGGTCTTGAAATTAATACGAACACATTGGATAAACTATTATCGGAATATATCGTTGATGCGATTTACACAGCGCAAGCAGGTGGAAATCTAGATCCCAACAACCGGGTTGAACCGATAAAAATGTGTGATACGATTATTGTGGCAACTAACAATGTGGCGGGGGTGCCCCTTATTGTAGGAGATGGAATTACATATTTAGAGGGGTGGGATGATACCTATCTTGGAAGTGATGAGGCTCTGTGTACGGTCAGTGAAAGTTATGCAGCACGTCATGCTATTTCTATCGGTGATACCATATCATTTCCCTTATATGTCATAAAGTATGAAAAAGATGGAATGACTCATAAATTTATTGAAGTAGGAGAACCTTCGTTAATGGTGATTGGTACATTCCGAGGTGATAATGCAATTGAAGAGTCACGTCGGATGGTTGTACCTGTTAAATGGCTACGCTTATACGCAGAGGATAATGGTATTCCCTTCTATTATGACTCGGCTCGCGCTACAGTGAAAGACCCATTAAACTTAAATGAATTTAAAAGCTATATGGAGGAGATGAACTTCGGTGCAATAGATGTAAAGGCCAGTGATAGAAGAAGTGGTGATAAGCTTATTGTACAGGACAAGATATTTATTGAAACCGCCTCTAAAATTCTGAATAACTTAAAAATGTTTCGTTTGTTTCAGGTCCCATTTGTTATTTTAATCGTCATACTAATTATATTAGTATCATTTCTTATCTTACGCAGCTATCAAAAAGATATGGCAATTGCAAGTTCTTTGGGACGTCAAAAAATTATAAGCGGAGCATCCTACTTTTTAGAAAATATGATTTTATATCTGTTAGGTTGTGTCATAGTACTTCCCATATTGATCCACATAACAGGCATAGGGATTGGTAGTATGCTACTGATTTACCTCTTGTTTCTTGGGTGCGCGGGTATAGGAATCTGGGGAGCAATTCTTCTTTTACTTAGATTCGATACACTGGCCCTTCTAACAAAAATTGATTGATAGAGAGAGGAGTTTTATGGATCAAATAAGTGTGGAAAATATAAGTTATACATATCAGGGAAAATATCAGAAAGTACAAGCTTTAAAGAATGTTTCCTGCACATTTGAAAAGCAAAAATTCTATGCAGTGATAGGGCATTCCGGTAGTGGTAAAACAACCCTCCTGTCTATGCTTGCAGGACTTGGAGTACCCACCGAGGGAAGTATTTTGGTGGATGGAACCTCACTACAGCATATAGGCACTGAAAGACACAGAAGGGAGAACGTATCAGTTATTTATCAGGCTTTTAATTTATTTCCTGCTCTTACAGTACTTGAAAATGTTATGTATCCAATGCAAATCGGCCATACATCTAAAAAAGAGGCAGCTCTAAAGGCAAAGAAATTATTAAATAGTGTTAAAATCACTGATAATCAATTCAAGAAATTCCCAACAATGCTTAGCGGTGGTGAGCAACAGCGTGTAGCAATTGCAAGGGCGCTGGCTTCTAATGCCAAAGTAATACTTGCTGATGAGCCTACAGGTAATCTGGATACAGAAAATGGCAAGATTGTCATTGATATATTAAAAGGTCTAGTACAGGAGGAGCAATATTGTGTAATTGTAGTTACACATGATTTAGGAATTGCGGGACAAGCAGATATCATCTATAGAATGACAGATGGAAGATTACTGAGAGAGGAAAATCAGTTATGATGAAAAAATCCTTAATTATATTGTACAAAACACCTTTTGGACATTATTATTATGAGACAAATCCCAATGAAGTAGTAGTGAAAATATGTATCAATATTTGAGAGCTGTACTTTTGTGAATTTGAAGATTTAGAGATTTAGAAAACGAAAGCATAATATATAGAATTGCAGGAATGCGGATACTTATCTACTCCAGTTGTGCAGGAGGTTAAACATCCTTTAACAAGAGAATTAGAAAAATACTAGATAGAAAGGTTGATAAAGTAATTCTGCAGATTACTCAGAACTGTAATCTAAGGTATTCTTATTGTTATTTCAAGTTTTTAACTTAGTATGCTTTTATTTGGATTAAATTAGCTCATATTAATATGGGCCTACTTTAGGAGGGTAAAGATGATAAATAGCATAAAACAGATTTTACGTACTCCATTCAAGCTAATATTGTTTTTGGTGTTATGCTCTATAAGTACTGCTCTTTTAGTACTGGGTATTTATCTATGGAGCGATACAAATCTTAAACTAAATACTATGGAAGAATCCTTTACAACAATTGCTACCGTTTCACAAAAAGAAAGTTCTATGGAGACAACCAACATGTGGGACGCAACAACTGGGATATATACCCACTATAGTGATCCAATTTATAATAAAATTATACCTTCATCTGTTCTACAGTTTAAGAACGCAAATTATGTAAAGGGCCCAGAAAAACGTCCATATTATGGTGCATATATGCCTGAATATAACAAAACCTATGAAAATTATAGTATATTTAATAGGAACCTCATTATAGAGTTTACTCCTGCAGAGGATTGTATACCGGACAAACCCGTAGAAGTTAAAATTAACAAAGTGTTAGCAGGTGAAACATATGGAAGTGATTCTTTATGGTATTACGACCGTTTTACGGAAAATCCACAACCTTTATTTGCCGGAAAAAAATATATAGCTTGTTTGAGTTCTTATGAAAATGTATATGCAGAAACTGCACATTTGGATTTTGTGCCAGATTGGACGCCAGTATATGCAACACAGTATTATAAAACAGGAGAAAAAATAAAAGGTGAACTTGATTTAAGTAAAGTTTCATCCTGTGAAGAGGTAACAGCAGATTTCTATCAGAAGGGACGAGGGAAATATTGGATTAATCTTATAGAATCTATCCACCAGTATGATAACACAATTGTGGTTTTGCCCACAGAAAGTTTAGGGCTATTAACTTCTTTTCATGAAGGAGAAGCCTCAATAGTTGAAGGCAAAGAGATAACGGTAGAAGAATTCGGTAATGGAGAGTTAGTGTGTATGATTACAACAGAGTTTGCTCGAAACAATGAACTTAGTGTTGGAGACACCATTTCACTTCCACTTTATTTCGCAAATTATCGAACACCACCAGGTTGGTTTTGTGGTTATGGCTGGGGGACTCTGGATTTTTCATTAATAAATGCCAAAGGTGAGTTATATTCAGTTTTTTGGGAAGAAGAATATAAAATAGTAGGTACATATCGTTATAGTGGTAGAAAATCAGGAGGGCCCGGAGATACATCTGAGATGGCCCGTGATATGATACTTATTCCATCTAAATCAGTTAGGTCTTCTGATCAAAATAACATAGCAGATTATGGTCCTATGCAGGATGCAACAACTTCTTTTCAGATACCCAATGGAACCATATCACAATACCAGGCTGCGTTCAATAGATCTGTGCCTGAAAGCAATTCATTCGTAATTACATATGATGATAACGGCTATGAACAAATCAGCAGTGAATTAAAAAACACAAGAAATATAGCTATTCTTTTAGGGTCAATAGGTGTATTTTCCACACTTTCAATTCTAATACTCCTACTGTATTTCTTTGTTATAAAGCAGAAAAAGCGTACGGCCATTGAACGTTCCCTTGGCTTAAGCCGTAGACAGTGCCGTATTTCAATTATTAGTGGTGTCATGTTATTAACCACTATAGCTACAACTGCTGGCAGTTTTGGAAGTTCGTTCCTGCTAGAACGAATGCCTACTACAGAGGAAACAAATCAGACTGGATACAGTACTATGTATAGCAGTTGGGCGATAGATTCAACAGATTCTGGTCAAAATGAGTCGAATGAAACTGCTATAACTACTCCAATCTGGTATATTAATTTAGCAGTACCTGCCATATTGCTTTTCTTTATGTTCATATCCTCGTTATTACTTGTGAATCGAAACCTTGCTATAGAGCCTATAATGTTACTTAGTACGAAAGGGGATTAGAATCTAAAATATATTTTTATCACTCAATTTTGCCTCTTTGCCCATAGTTTTCAGGTTTAATGGATGTGAATATAAAGTTAAATGAAAGTCAGCATAATATAACATCCTAGGTGTTTATAATAATTCTATAAAATCGTTATAAAATTAAATAGTTAAATAGTTTAATGACAAATATTGGTGTAAAAATGTACAATTATGTAATATATATGTAAAATAATAGATATAAGGTTAAGAGTATTCAAAAATTAAGAAGGTAGCAAAAATATGTTTATATTAAATACGATTAAAAAAAATATTTTACTCCACTGGAAAAAAAGTTCATTATCTATAATCTTATCAATTCTAATTGTACTATTTTTATTATTGTACATTGGAAATATAGAAAAGAACACCCTCCAGTTAGCCAGACTTGGTGAGACAATACCTGTTTTTGTAAGCGTTTGTAATATCGATGGAAGTGAGGAAGTTGGTCTTCAGATTGATTTTGATAAGCTCCAGGAAATCCAAGAGACTGGTTTAGTTAAAGAGGAAATCTTTGCAGCACAGAATTATGCTAAATTACTGGACAAAAATTATGAGGATAAAACCAAACGGCCTGCAATCAGTTATCTAGGAGCGAATAGTTTGTTAGCTTTTACAGCTTTTCAGCCGGAAGATGTTTCATACATGAACGGCTATAATGAAGGTACCTTATTAGGAAATGAAGGAGTTTGCATAGTAAGAGATAAATTCATGAAAGAAAAGAATCTGAAATTAGGTGAAGCGTTTGAAATAGCAGTTTTTGCACCAGTTTATGATTCCAGTGGAGGTGAAACTTTTGTTTATAAGGAAGTAGAAATTGTAGAAGTGAAAGTAATTGGAAGCTATTCTTCCAGCAACAAAGGTTATTCTGATGAATTACCAGATATTATAAGTCCTATTGCATATGTAGCCAGTATATATGAAGGCACGGATATTAGATGTTATGCCAGTTCCGCCAGATTTAAATTAAGTGATCCATTATTACTTAATGAATTTAAGAATACTATGAGTGAGCTTGGGTTTCACTCGGTTGATCTACAAAAAGGTTTTTCAAGAGTAGGAAATGCGCTAACCATGAATGATGAGACCTTTATCATGTCGGCTACACAACTTACAAAAAGCCTGCATTTATTAAAGAGTTTTGCCCCTGTATTATTTGCTCTGGTCTCAGTGATTGGATTTGTATCCTCCTATTTATTAATACAGAGCAGAAGAAATGAGTTTGCAATTATGCGATCCTTAGGGGTTAGTAAGAAAACATCATTTCTAATTGTATTTATGGAAAGTTTTGTATTGGTTATGATAGGGAGCTTATTAGGGTTATTACCTGCTGGTATTGTAGCCCCCATAAGGATTGAAGCTGCTGGTATTGTCCTATTTGGTTTTCTTGTTTTTTATATGCTAGGTAATTTTTTGGCATTATTATTACTAAATCGATTTAGTGTAATGGCAATCTTATCTAAAGCAGATTAATGTGAAGTTGGAGGTAGTATGAATATATTAACTGTTGATCATGTAAGTTATACATATAAAAGTAAATACCAGACAGTGGAAGCAGTGTCTGGTGTATCCTGTGGGTTTGAGACTGGTAAGGTCTATGCGATAATAGGACACTCTGGTAGTGGTAAAAGCACCTTGCTTTCGCTATTGGCAGGACTTGATTTGCCAACAAAAGGTGAAATATTTATTGAGGACAAGCCTTTAAGTAAACTGAATAGAGATAACTATAGGAAAGGGTTTGCATCAGTGGTATATCAGTCATTTAATTTGTTTCCACTGCTAACTGCAATAGAAAATGTATCTTTTCCTATGGAGCTTGGTGGAACGTCTGCAAAAAGTGCAAGAGAGAAAGCAAAAGAGTTAATTCTAAGTGTTGGTTTGTCAGAGCGAATTTATAATCAGCTACCCCAAATGATGAGTGGTGGTGAACAACAAAGAGTTGCAGTTGCAAGGGCACTTGCCTCAGGAGGTAAAGTCCTACTGGCTGATGAACCGACGGGAAATTTAGACAGTGCCAATAGCGATATAATAGTGGGATTATTAGAGGAGTTAGCACATATGCGAGGGTATGCGGTGATTATTATTACCCATGATATGGATGTGGCAGGCAGAGCAGACATTGTATATACCATGAAGGATGGGAAATTAATAGTAAACTAAGGAGCGGCTATATGGAAAAACATAAAGAAAAAGTTAAGCCATTAATTTTACTTTATAAAACACCTCTAGGTTTTTACTTATCTCTATGTACTAATAGAGAAGAAATTCAATATTAAAATTAATAGTAAATTGTTCACTACATATCGGCTAAATTCCATCAATGGCATTATAGATGTAATTTTAGAATCAACAGTTTAACAAGATTTCACATTAATGTATCTTATTATGTAAAAGATAGGAGGTGACATAATGAAGAAAATTGAAAAAGTAAATAATGCATCAGCGCAGTCAGTATATTCATTTGCATGCACATGTAATGGTTATTGTGCAACACTCTGTATCTGCCCTACGCCTGATTCAACAAGTGGAAATTATTACAATTCACTAAAAAGTAACAATCCAAATGCAACAACTTTGGTTTAAAATTTATAAATAAATATATTTGCTTACGAGATACATTAACTAAAATACAAGAGTCATTTCTACCTTAAGAATTGGCTCTCGATCATTAATTTTTGAGAGGGAGAGTCATGTTACTTAGAAATAGTATAAGACAAATATCAAGGACAAAGTCAAAGACGGTAGTTTTTCTACTGCTATTGGTGTTGACCACCATCTTTCTTTCCTTAGGGATTAATTTATGGAGAACTTGTAATAACAATATGAAAGAATATGATAAGGTTTTTCATACAATAGGAGTTGTAAACCAAAAAGCAAATGCCGTGAAAGTGGAGGGTTCTTGGGATGCTGTATACGCTGAATATACTTATTGGGATGAAGCAATATATGATTCAATAACGCCTATTTCCGTTCTGGATTTTGAGAAAGCTGGTTATTTAGAATATCCTGAACAAAGGCCGTACTATGGCGCATATAGTTCAAATATAAACATATGGCCGGCAGAATCTGAAGAAAGTAGGATAAGAAAGTGGGGCTCAATCTTAGAATTTATGCCCTATGAAGATAGTATACCATCGAAACCTATTAAAGTAAAGGTAACAAAGGTGCACTGGGGTACCATCAGAAGAGAAGGAGAAGATGTATGGTTTTGTGATCAATTTAATGATGATCCGGGTTTGTTAAAAAAAGGAAAAACATATATAGCTTCAACACAGTCGTGGCCTATTCAGTTTGAAGGGGAAGAATATAGAAGTACGGGATACATGGTGCCTAGTAATCTTTTAATATCCACTCAAAAAGACTTATATGGAGAGATAATACCCCAGGAGAATGTATCATCTGAAAATTGGACAGAGGTTACTGAACATTTTTTTGACACGGAAGAAGGGAAGAGATGGGAACAGTTAATTGTAGCTTATGACCGTTTTATTAAAAATACCATACCTGTTATTCCAACGAATAAAACAGAACTGCTCCTTGATTTTTACCAAGGGAACACACCTATTGCAAAGGGAAGAGATATAACAAAAGATGAGTATGAGGCAGGAGCTAAAGTATGTATTATCCCTCAGGGACTTGCAAACAGAAATAATCTAAAAATCGGTGATAAACTAAATCTCCAACTATACTTTGCAGATTATGAAAAATCGTCAAGTCAGACTTATTATCCAACTGGAAGTCTGGTTATGGATTTTGGATTATTAAACGCTGAAGGTGAAGCGTATTCTGTGTTTGAAAATGGTGATTATGAGATAGTCGGTATCTACAACAATACGCAGCAAACCAATAACCCCACAGGATATGAAATAGGATATAATGCCGTGGTTATTCCTATTAACTCCGTAGAAAATAGTGACGAGAATAATATTATCGACTTCGGACCTATGAAGGGTTATACAACTTCCTTTGAGATTCCAAATGGTACCACCAAACAGTATATGGAGGAATTTCAGAAATTGGGAATTAATAATCTTGAGATTAATTTCTATGATGGAGGGTATGAAAAACTTGCTGCTGGAATGAAAAATCTAAAGATGATTGCGTTAATTTTAATAGTTGTAAGTATTGTTACTACCTTGGCGATTTTACTTTTCTTTACCTTTTTATTTATTGGTAAGCAAAAGAAGCGTACCGCTATAGAGCGTTCTCTTGGTATGAATAAAAAAGAATGTACCAGGTCTTTGTTGTATGGCATACTTGGTATTGTTTCAATCGGCTCATTAGCTGGCAGTATTACAGGATTTATGATTAGTGACAGGTTTATGAAGAATGCCATAGATTTAGGAGAGGAATTATATAGTACCTCCTTTAGTAATTGGGTAAACAGTACTGATAAAATCATAGAACTTACTTCTGCTCAGGGAGGAACATCAAATCTGGTTTTATCCATTATCCTATGCCTTATCGTAATTCTTTCATCTGCTGTAATTTCATTGTTATTTATAAAAAATAATCTGAATATAGAGCCGCTTGAACTTCTTAGTAAGACGGAAGAATAAGAATAATATTGAAAAGACTACTAATTAAAGCATACAAAATATTAGATTCAATATAGCTAGACATTAATTAGTAGTAATATATAAAAAGTAGGTATTTTGAAGATAAAAACCATGCTGAGATTGTTAACAGCATTCAAACTGATGTAGGTAACGTGTCCTTAATAACTGATCGCTTCATGGTATTAAATATAAGATATATATTCAAAGTAATTAGTGGAATTGCGGGTTTGCTAATTATTAGCTGGAAGCTTACAATTGTAGTTCTTATCATGGTACCAGTTAAGTATTTTATGGTACAAAAACTTTCACAACTAAAAGAAAGAAAAATGGAGGATATTATTGAAA
>DALYNO010000062.1:0-11978 GCA_031975295.1 Anaerocolumna sp.
TAAATGAAGTGGTTCAAATAAAATATGATTATAATTTGATTCAATTTAAACAGTCTGGTATTATAGATGATATTCCTAGAACTTATATAATTAATTTAAACAAAATAAGCGAAAGTAATATTAAGATATATGGGGAGTTATGATTAACATAGGCAGGGAGTGAAATAAATGGAACAAACTAAATATAAAAGGCCATTTTTAACCTTTATTGTTTATTTTATATGTTTTTTATTCATATATTCTTTGTGCAGTACATTAATAGAGACCATAGATACGGGAGTAAATACACATTTTGTTTATATATTAAAGAGATTAATTCAGTTCACATTATATGTATTCTTCATTTGTATACTTCATAATATAAGTAATGAAAAATTTGATTATCCGATTAGATTTAAAGTGAATCATTTCTTATTAAGTATAGCTGCTATATTTTCCATAATCGTTTTCTACGAGAATTCTATTCAGCTTTTGATTGATAACTATCTGTCCTTTGATACACTTTTCCTAGGGGAAGAAAGTAATTCAGCCAATGAAATGTTTCGGTATCCCATTCCTTTATTTATTCAAACCTGCATAACTGCACCTATAGCGGAGGAATTAATTATAAGAGGATACTTACTTAAAATATTACGAAGAAAATACTCTTCTGGGGTAGCATTAATTTTTAGCAGCTTATTCTTTGCAATCTTACATTTTGATTTTGTAAATACCTTATTTTACTTTATACTTGGATTATTATTAGGTTATGTATTTATTAAATTACATTCATTGTTATACTGTATACTGTTACATTTTTTAATAAATTTTTTAGCGGTTACTTCATATTATAATGGATTTGAATTGTTTGAAAATGGGTTTCATCTCTATGCTCTTATTGTATCAGGTATTATAGGAATTATTAGTATTTTAAGTATAGTTCGCCTTTCACTTCCATGTCAGAAGTGAGAGGCTTTACTTTTTATATGATTGCAATTATTTTTGTTGTATACAGTAATTGGATAAAAGTTTCAGATTAGTATTGACCTTAATTGTTTAAAAATGTAAAATAAATCTAATTTATTACTCCTGGATACAAACTGATAGTTACCATAATATAAATATAAACCAATGTATAGATAGTATATATATAATGATAAAAAATATATAATATTATCTATATTTTGTATAAATATTACATATGAAGAAATGGAGGGAAAATGAGTTCTGAATTAATAGTTGACATTGGCAACAGATTAAAGAAACGAAGACTTGAATTACATATGACTCAAAGAGAAGTAGCAGACTTATTGGATATTTCATTAAATTTCTATGGAGATGTAGAACGGGGAGGGAAAAGATTATCCTTAGAAAAAATAATATTAGTACAAGTAAAACTAGGCTTAGATCCTACCTATTTGCTAACGGGAGTTAAGCCATTTACAATAAATTTGAATCAAAGTCTTTTGGAATGTCCACTAGAAAAGCGACATGATTTTGAACAACTTATCATACATGCCACTCACTTATATAAGAACAAAGGGAAGTGAAATATATGTTAAATATCGCATTTTGTGATGACGATAGTAAATTCTTGAATAAAATGATACCAAAAGTCAAAGAAATCTTTAAAAGGTTAAAAATAAGTGTATCAATTTATACCTTTACAAATGGTAATGCTCTTATAAAGAGTTTAGAGAACTACACCCATTATTATGACATTATTTTTCTCGATATAGACATGCCTATAATCAATGGTAAAGAGGTAGCAAAAAAACTCCGGTTAATAGACAAAAAATTCAAGTTAATATTTGTTACTTCCTTTGATGAGGAAATTCTAAACACTTTTCAATTTGATGTTAGTGATTTTTTACCTAAAATGTTGATCCAGGAACGTTTAGACACTGTTATTAAACGGTTAGTTGATACAATCCATGATGAAAACTTACAAACGCAAATTTTTACAGTAAAAACATCTGATCATAAAAATATTGTCATTAAACTACCAGTCGATTATATTGTTTACCTAGAAATTGTAGATAGAAAAATTTACTTACATACGGACAGAAGTGTATACTTTTTGCATGGTTATAAATATACAGAATTGGTGAATCAATTTACTAAATTGAACTTTGTTGATATACATAGAACCTGTATTGTCAATATTAGATATATTTATTCTATTGATGAGGTAGAAATATGTTTAGACAATGGGACAATACTTCCCTTAAGCAGACGCAAAAGACAGCAAGTACTTGAAAAATTTGTTGGAATGATACGTGAGGTAACAGAATGCTAGTATTTATGCAATCATACTTTTTTACATTGCTTGAATCTGTTTTATTATATTGGATGATAAGTAGCACCCTTCCTTGTAAATTTCAGGGATATAAAAAATTATTATACACAATAGGAGCAATCATACTTGATTCCTTATTTGTGCAATTTTGTCCTGTAAAGTCTCAAATTATAAAACCGCTATTCATTATGTTTGTATCTACGACCATAGTGTTTCTGCTATATAAGGAAAGTATATCAAAAAAAATATTTCTGATTTTTTTAAATAATTTTATATTGTTAATTAGTGATATTATTTCTGGAAATCTATGGTCAATCCTCTATAAGACTAACATCGAGCGATTGGTTTTTAGTGCTTCTCATTCTACAGTGTACTTTTCAATACTTTCTAAGTTTATGGTGGTTGTATTAGTCATATCCTTCATAAGATTTATTAATAAAATAAATCTTGATATATCATCAAAATATTGGGTTATCATGGATTGTGTTATCGGTTTTTTAATTATCATAATTCAATTCTTTATGGAAATAAATCATACATTACAACAAAATATACCCGGTTATTCTGTACAGATTTTTAATATCTCCGTATGTTTTCTATTTATGACCATCATGATAGTCTATCTGTTTGGTGAGATATGCCAATATTATCAAAAGGCGCAACAAAGATATACATTAGATATACAGAACAGGATGTTGGAACAACAGCTGGCTTATCAGGAAGTTGCTGCCACAGATTTAAAAAAATTCAGGCACGACGTGAATTCCAATCTAGCTAACATTTCTTATTTACTAAGAGAAAATCATATAGAGGAATCAGTCAATTATATTAATGCCATTGCATCATCCCTGGAGTCTATAAAAACCATAAATTGTGGAAACAAGTATATTGATGCTATTTTGAATTACGAGATTTCTTTATGTAAAAAAAATCAAATTAATACACAGTTAAATATTGATACTATACCAGACCTATGTATATCTCCTATGGACCTTTCTTCAATCATCTCAAATATAATGAATAACTCAATTGAAGCAAATATGGATATACCGCAACCAGAACGATATCTGTCCTTAAAGATATTTTGTTATAAAAATTATGCAACAATTATATGTAAAAATCCTTTTATACATAGGTTAATTGAAATAGGGGGAGATTTAAAAACAAATAAATGGGATAATCTTTCTCATGGATATGGTCTAAAACTAATTAAATCATCGACGGAGAAATATGGAGGAACTTTTAAATATTCCTATGATAATAATATATTTACCTTAATCGTAATGCTGCCGTTAAACATAAATAGCGGCGCAGTATAAAATATACCACACAGTTAAATATTACAACCATTCAGTTAAATCATCTTGCCATTTATATGAATTGCTATATGATAAATACATAAATTATCAGGAGAGTACTATGATCAATACTTTAGCAAAAGCCTTGTCATCAGGTCTTGTTTCAAACAATATTATCAGTAATGAAAAAAGAAAATATTATATTTATGGAATAGAGTTATTACTAAATGATCTTCTTATATTCTTGATGATTGCAGCCATTGCCATTATTACAAATACTATATTCCCAACTTTTATTTTTATTTGCATTTTCTGTGTATTACGTGGGTATACAGGGGGATACCATAGTAATTCGTATTTAGGATGTTTTTTAACAACGATTTTAAACTATTCATTCATGCTATTATATCTGTTTTTTATGGATAAATGGGTAATACCTGTTTCAATTGTAATGATGGTCTTGTCTGTACCAGTTATGATTAGGTATTCGCCATTGGAACATGCAAATAAGTCATTAGACTACAGTGAAAAAAAGAAATACAATAAAATTGCTACGTGTATCATTATGGTAGATATATTATTTTTTATTATGTCAATTAGGCTAGTGTGGATTCAGATTACAGCAGTTATTTCATGGGCAATGTTTGCGACAGCTATTTTAATGTTGCTTGCAATGATACAACAAAAAAAGGAGGAAACTAAATGAAGAAAGAACTATTTACTGTTTTGGCTGTTATGGCTGAGAAAGCTATCAAGCAGGCTAATTGCACTGCTTCACGATATTGGTCATATCAACCGAAACCTCCAGTTGATATTAAGAATTTTAAGAAATAAATCATAATAATGTATTACTATGATTAATTTAAGATTTATTAAAACATAAAGATGCAGAACATAATCCGCTTTGGATTAAGCTTCTGCATCTTTATGTTTTATGTACCAATAAATAATAAATAAATTTTGTTTTTTATATAAAATTATTTTTTATTTTAAATAAATATAAAAGAAAATAAAAAAAACCATTTAAATTATAGAGAGAATGTATTATAGTATATTTATATATAAAATAATTTAGATAAACATATTTTTTAATTTGGAATATATAATCCAAAAACAAATATAAAGGAGAAGGTTATTATGGCAAAGATGTATATCAATCCCAATGTAAAAAAGGGACAAATCAACAAAGAAATTTATGGACATTTTTCTGAACATTTAGGACGATGCATTTATGAAGGTATTTTTGTTGGAGAAGATTCTTCCATACCTAATGTAAAAGGCATGAGAAAAGACGTAGTAGATGCCTTAAAAGAAATGCAGATACCAGTACTTCGTTGGCCAGGCGGATGCTTTGCAGATGAATACCACTGGATGGATGGTATTGGACCAAAAGAAAACCGTAAAAAAATGGTTAATACCCATTGGGGCGGTGTTGTGGAAGACAACAGCTTTGGTACCCATGAATTTATGGAATTATGTGAACAGATTGGTACAGAGCCTTATATTAATGCCAATGTAGGAAGCGGTACTGTACAGGAAATGTCTGAATGGGTTGAATACATGACGTTTGATGGTATCTCTCCAATGGCAGAACTTAGAAAGAAAAATGGAAGTGAAAAACCTTGGAAAGTAAAATACTTAGGGGTAGGTAATGAAAGCTGGGGTTGCGGCGGTAATATGACACCTGAGTATTATGCAAATGAATATAGAAGATACCAGACCTATTGCAGAAACTATGGTGATAATAAATTATATAAAATAGCTTGTGGAGCAAATGCAGGGGACTATGAATGGACAGATGTGGTAATGAAAATTGCTGCGAGATTCATGGATGGAATTTCTCTTCATTATTATACATTACCTACAGGCAATTGGTCAGACAAAGGCAGTTCAACTGAATTTGATGAAAAAATGTGGTATCAGACACTAAACAAAACCTTCTTTATGGAGACTCTTATTCAAAATCATAGTAGTATTATGAATAAGTATGACCCTGACAAAAGAGTAGGTTTATTAATCGATGAATGGGGTACTTGGTATAATGTTGAACCAGGTACGAATCCAGGATTCTTATATCAGCAGAATACCATGAGAGATGCCTTAGTTGCAGGTATCAACTTAAATATCTTTAACAAACACAGTGATAGAGTTAAGATGGCTAATATCGCTCAGTTAGTTAATGTTCTTCAAGCTGTTATTTTAACAGAAGGGGATAAGATGTTACTAACGCCTACTTACCATGTATTCCATATGTACAAAGCCCATCATGATGCACAGCTTGTTGAAAGTAGTATAGAGAGCAAAGAAATAGGCGTTGAAGAGGGTAATTCTGTACCTAACCTTCATGAATCTGTATCAGTTGGTAAAGATGGTAAACTTCATATTACGATCAATAATTTATCCGTGAATGAAGCTTATGAAGTAGAAAGTATAATAGCAGATACAAAAATCATGGATGTAAAAGGCACTATTCTGACAGGTGAATTTAATGCTTACAATACTTTTGAGCAACCAGAGACTGTTAAAACAGTAGAATTTAATGAATTTAAAATCACTGAAAAGGGTATTAGCTTTACTATCCCTGCCTGCAGTGTACTTCATTTAGAAGCAGAAATCGCATAAGGGTTAGTTTATCAATAGAATGGGCTGTGGCAAAATGCAATCTTGAAGGTATTTAAATGCCTTGAACTTTAATTTGCAACAGCTCCATTTTTAAAGCAAATTTATGCTAGAGAGGAGACTTCGGATGGAAAGTAAAAAACAAATAGTAATTGATACACAAAACAAACAAGTACCCCTAGGTGATATTTATGGTATTTTCTTTGAAGACCTGAATCACGCAGCGGATGGAGGGCTGTATGCTGAACTTATTCAGAACCGGTCCTTTGAATTTGATCCAATAGATAATAAGAACTATCATAGTTTAACTGCTTGGGAAAAAGTAGAGAGAGCAGGAGCAAAGGCAAATATATGGGTGGAATCAAATCACCCACTTAATGAAAAGAATCAGAATTATTTAGGCATAGATGTCCTTGAAACGGGAGATGGTGCTGGATTTTTAAACCATGGTTTTAATACAGGTATTGCTTTGGAGGAAAATGAATTATATGATTTTTCTTGCTATGCCAGGACCAAAGATAATCAACCAATAGAAATTGAAATATGTCTCATGAATGAGTCAGGGGCTTGCCATAGTTCAGTGTGTATGATTATAGAAGGTACAGACTGGAAACAGTATCATAGTACATTTACGGCGGCTGGTACTGATTATTCTGCCAAGTTAGTGATTCTTATCAAAGAGCCAGGCGTGTTATACTTTGATATGATATCCTTGTTCCCTAGAAATACCTACAAGGGCAGAAAAAACGGGCTAAGAGCTGATATTGCCAAAAAGCTTGAGGAATTAAAACCTAAGTTTATGCGATTTCCAGGTGGGTGTCTTGTCCATGATGGTTCTTTAAACAGTGAGGACAGGAATTCTATGTACCGCTGGAAGAATACCATAGGTAATGTGGAAGAAAGACCAGCAAGGCGAAATAATTGGGGATATAATCAGACTCTGGGACTTGGTTATTACGAGTATTTTCTCCTTTGTGAAGATATTGGTGCTAAGGCCATACCAGTAATTCCTGGAGGATATGATCCTCACCATAAAAGAATAGTACCAATTGACGAGCTAGGTCCATGGATAGAGGATGCACTTGATTTAATTGAGTTTGCCAATGGTGATATCAATACCACCTGGGGTAAAAAACGTGCAGAACTTGGCCACCCAGAACCTTTTGATCTTGAATATATAGGGGTTGGTAATGAAGAGGTTGGAGAGCCCTTCTTTGAAAGATATCCATATTTTCATAAAGCCATTAAAGCCAAATATCCGGATATGAAAGTGATTAATTCTTCAGGGCCTTTTGCAGCTGGTAGCGAATACGATAGAGGATGGAACTCTGCAAAAGAACATAACTCAGATTTGGTGGATGAACATTATTATCAATCACCAGAATGGTTCTTAGCCAATTACCATAGATATGATAATTTTAAAGCAGAGGAACCTAAAGTATTTCTAGGTGAATATGCTTCCTGGGGTAATACTTATTATAATGCTTTGGTGGAAGCGGCCTTTATGACAGGTCTTGAGAAAAATGCTCATGCAGTAGGTCTTGCCTGCTATGCACCTATGTTATGCAATGCCGATTATATCAATTGGCAGCCAGATATGATATGGTTTAATAATCATGAGATATTTGCAACACCTAATTACTATGTACAGAAACTCTTTATGAATCATCAGGGTGAATATCTGCTTAACACAAGTGCAAATGGACTATTAAATACAGTGCAATCAGAATCTAAAACACTTCATGGAAAGATTTCATTATTCTCTAAAGGTATAAGATCCTCCTTTAAAAATATTAGATTTCAAGATATGGTAACGAAAGAGGAACAATTGGCAGAGGATATAGACCTAGAAATTGATGAAATGAAGGAATTATTTCAAACAGACTCCTCACACTATAAACTCACCCTGAAAGGAATAAATAGAAGCGGGCATAGAGGATTGGAAATTTTCTTTGGTGAGACAGACAATAAAAATCGCCTTATTTGGGAGGTTGGTGGCTGGCAAAACCAGGACTGTATGGTAAGTTCCACCGTCCAGGGAAGAACCTCCTGTTTGACGCAGAGTATATACTCTATGGAATTGGATAGAGAATATGATTTAGTTCTTGAAGTGAAAGAAAGAACAATTCGTACGTACGTTGATGGGGTTTTAATGAATGAAACTGAAGACAAACTTCCAATCATAGAAGAGTTATATTACACTGCAAGTTCTCAGGGAGAGAATGAAGTTATTGCGAAGTTTGTAAATGTAAACAGCAATGAACTTACAGCAGAGATTGTACTTAATGGCTTGGAAGATAAGAACTTACAGGGTGTTGTTTATGAATTATCAGGGTACCTTCCAGATGATATAAATAGTTTCGAAAATCCTACTAAGGTAATACCGTCTGAAAAACAGATTAATGTCCAATCTCATTTTCAATATACATTTCCAAAAGCATCTGTAACAGTAATGAAATTTACTGTTCATAATTAAAAAATTAGATAACCTGACCTTTCAGTAGAATTTGCTGGAAGGTCATTTTTTGTATCATAGTATTCCCTCCTATTCATTTAATATTTGATAAAGATGGATTATGATACGTTAATCCTGAAAGGTTACACTTGAATTATTTATAATTTACATATATGATATTAATGAGATTAACTAATCAAATGGCAAATGGATGGGGGCTGTTTATGAAGGATTCATTGAAAAAAATACTATGGGGTGTTATTTTAGTTGTATTTGGTGTAGCCCTAGCTGGAAGGGTTTTAGGTTTATTTGATTTTAATCTGTTCTTTCCGGGATGGTGGACTCTATTTATCATTATACCAAGTGCTGTAGGTCTGATATCTGGTAATAATATTTCTTCAAATATTGGTGGAATCGCAATAGGGTTTATGCTTTTATTGACCCAAACAGGAGGGTTGAATTGGCAGCAGTTTGGTAAATTACTGATTGCCGTGTTACTCGTTACCCTTGGTTTATCTTTTCTATTTCCAGACAGTAAACATAAATACCGAAAAGAAAATAAGAAATCCAAGGAATATACCAATTCAAAATATCAGGACAACCAATATAAGTCTGAAAATAATGATAAATCATATGATAAAGAATCCAAGGAATACCATAAGGACAACTTTGGAACAAAAAATGAACAAACAGATCAAAGTTATAATTCTGAGACTGAATATATGGATGTTAATACAGCGCCTGGTTTTGAGGATGAAAATCATATTGGGGCTACTAACAGTTTTCATCATGACACAGTAAGAAATATAGATAGAAATACAGATAGAAACTCAGAAAAAAATAGTTTTAGGCAATATACAGGATTCTTTAGTGTTCAAAAGGAACAATTTGTGGATGAAGTATTTGGTGGTGCAGTGATTACTGCAATTCTAGGTGGAGTGGAATTAGATCTTAGAAATGCTGTGTTTTTAAATGATACAATTATTGATATTACCTGTATCATGGGTGGAGTGGATATTTTTGTACCCACAAATATGAAAGTAGTAGTGAATTGTACACCTATCATGGGTGGTGTTGAGTGTTATGTTAAAAATTTAAATAATCAGGCTCAGAACCAACATACTTTATTTATAAAAGGAAATTGTCTGATGGGCGGGGTAGAAATAAAATAAAATATAGGAGATAGCACCATGTATTTAGATAAAGTCGTATTATGTGCCAGTAGTGCATATGAACAGAAATATTACTTGAATGAGGATTTTAACTCCTTACCAGAGGCCATTAAAGAAGATTTAAAAGTCATGTGTGTATTATTTACGGAAGACGTTGGTGGTATATTAACGTTGGAATATGACGAAGATGGAACCTTATTACTTAATGTTACCAGCGATGAAGGTGATTTATTATTTGATGAGATTGGAAGTGTGCTTAAAATAAAGGAACTGCAGAGAACAAAAGAAGCGTTATTAGAATCTCTGGAATTATATTATAAGGTATTTGTTTTGGGAGAAGATATTAATTAAAAAGTTAGAGTGGAAAGTAGGTCAATTATGCTTTTAGTAATAGATATAGGTAATACAAATATAACTTTTGGTGTATTTAAGGAAGAGGAAATTTTAACTAAATTCAGAATGACTACCAAGCAGCCAAGGACTTCAGATGAGTATGGTATGGTTATAAGTGAACTGTTAAAATATCGTAATATTGGTGCAGAAGATATAGAATCTGTTATTGTGGCAAGTGTTGTTCCGGGTATTATGCATTCCTTTAAGAATGCAATTATGAAATATCTGAAACAAATTCCAATTGAGATTGCAGCAGGAATGAAAACAGGTATTAAGATTTCAACTGCTAATCCAAAGGAAATTGGAGCAGATAGAATTGTTGACGCTGTTGCTGCCTATGATATATATGGTGGTCCCCTTATTGTAATTGATTACGGAACAGCAACCACTTATGATGTTATTACAGAAGATGGTTCTTTTATTGCAGGTATCACAAGTCCAGGAATTCGCATTTGTGCTGATGCACTTTGGAATGAGACTGCTAAATTACCAGAAATAGAGATTAAGAAACCAGCTTCTATTCTAGCTAAGGAAACCATATCCAGTATGCAGGCGGGATTGGTTTATGGCTATATTGGACAAACAGAATATATTATTAAAAAGATCATAGAAGAAACCGGAATTAAGGATATGAAAGTAATTGCAACAGGTGGATTAGGTAAGATAATAGCCGATTCTACTGATAGCATACAAATATTTGATCCCGATCTTACCCTAAAAGGATTAAAACTTATTTATAATAAGCAGAAATCTAAGTAAAGTATAATTGGGTGTTACCCAGGAGAATAGAATGAGTTTGAATATAGGAAATGTAAAAATAGAGGGCAATTTAATCTTAGGTCCCATGGCAGGTGTAACTGACCTGCCATTTCGTATCTTATGCAAAGAACAGGGAGCAGATTTAATCTATACTGAAATGGTTAGTGCCAAAGGCATTCAATACAACAATAAAAATACAGAAGCACTGCTTATGGTGGAAGAAAAAGAACGTCCCGTATCCTTGCAACTTTTTGGTGCCGATCCTGTAATTTTAAGTGAAACAGCAAAAAGAATTGAAGACAGAAATTTTGATATATTAGATATTAATATGGGCTGTCCTGTACCAAAGGTTGTAAATAATAATGAGGGTTCAGCGCTGATGAAAGATCCCAAGCTGACAGGTCAAATCATTAAGGCTGTTTCAACTGCTATCAAAAAACCCCTCACCGTAAAAATTCGCAGAGGATTTACAGAAGATAGTGTAAATGCTGTTGAAATAGCAAAGATTGCGGAAGAAAACGGAGCAGCAGCTGTTGCGGTGCATGGAAGAACGAGAGAACAATACTACAGCGGAAGAGCAGACTGGTCCATAATAAGGGCTGTAAAAGAAGCAGTCTCTATCCCTGTTATTGGTAACGGCGATGTGGTTACCCCAATGGACGCTATAAGGCTTATAGAGGAGACTGGCTGTGATGGTGTTATGATAGCCAGAGGGGTTCAAGGTAATCCCTGGTTATTTGCTCAGATTAAAGCGTATAGAAAGACCGGAAGACTGATAGACAAGCCAAACGTGTATGAAGCAGTGCAAATGATGCTGCGCCATGCTCGTATGTCCATCCAATATAAGGGGGAATTTATAGGCATTAGAGAGATGCGAAAACATGTTGCTTGGTACACCACTGGTTATCCCCTTGCAGCCAGGCTAAGGCAGCGTGTTAACGAAATATGCAGTTACACAGAACTTGAGGAGATGCTTAACCAGTATTTGGAATCAATCTCTAGCA